>CALBHI010000429.1 GCA_937894535.1 uncultured Verrucomicrobiota bacterium | reverse complement strand
CCACGCCAGGTAGGGCGAAGCCTCCGGCTGAGCCGTCTTCTGTACCGCAGCTACTTCGCTGCGTAGGCCAGCACGAAGCCGGCGTAGAAGGCGCAGGCCCGGGTCAGGTGTTCGATCTCCACGCATTCGTTGGGGGCGTGGGCGAAGTGTTCGTGGCCGGGGCCGAAGCCGATGGTCGGGATGTCGTGCATGCCGGCGGTGGCGATGCCGTTGGTGCTGAAGGTCCAGTGTCCGACGACCGGCTTGTCGGCAAACACCGCTTCGAAGGCCTCGCGCGCCTTTTTCACTTCGCGCGTGCTTTCCGGCATTTCCCAGGTCGGGAAGTATTTCTTCGTCGGGTACGACAAACCGGTGTAGCTCGGGGTGTCGTAGTCGAGCACGCGCACGATGGCTTTGGCTTTTTTCACGGACGGCAGGGCCTTGATCTGGCGGACCACGACGTCCTCGGTTTCGCCGATGGTGAGGCGCCGGTCGAGGTGGATGACGCAGCCGTCGGCGACGGCGCAGAGGCTGGGGGAGCGCGAGCGGATGTGGCTGATGGTGACCGTGCCCTTGCCGAGCGGCTTGCGCGGCTTGAGGCGTTCGTTGAGCTTTTCGATGTCGGCGATGATCGGGGCCATCTTGTACACCGCGTTGACGCCGCGTTCGGGGGCGGAGCCGTGGCAGGAGATGCCGGTGGTCTCGACCTCGAGTTCCATGCGACCGCGGTGGCCGCGGTAGATGCGCAGGCTGGTCGGCTCGGTGATGACCACGACGTTGGGTCGGATCTTCTCCTCGCGCACGAGGTACTGCCAGCACAGGCCGTCGCAATCCTCCTCCTGCACCGTGCCGGTGACCAGCAGGGTCACGTTCTTCGGCATCAGGCCCGCCTTCTTCAGCAGCGCGCCGGAGTAGACCGCCGCGGCCACGCCGCCCTTCATGTCGCTGGTGCCGCGGCCGTACAGCACGCCCTTCTTGATGACCGGATCAAACGGGTCGGTCTTCCACGCGGCGAGGTCGCCGACGTCCACGGTGTCGATGTGGCCGTCGATGGCGATCTGCACCGGGCCCTTGCCGATGCGGCCGATCACGTTGCCCATCTTGTCGGTGCGGACCTGGTCGTAGCCGAGCGCCTTCATCTCGGCGGCGATGCGTTTGGCGACCTTCGCCTCCTGGCTGCTCAGCGATTTGATCGCGATGATGTCCTGCATGAATTTCACCAGGCGCGGTTCCATGGCCCGGGCCAATGCCAGTATGTCGTTCTTCATCGTGTGTCCTTTGTTGTTCAAGCGGGTTGGGTGATGCCGATCCGGGATTACAGGGTTTTCAAAACGCCGGTGGCTTCGTTGAAGGCGGCAATGCGACGGTCGAGTTCCTCGATGTGTTCGACGGAGAAGGTCTCCTGCCAGAACGATTCGTCCCACAGGCGGCGCAGGTCCTCCGAGGTCCGGCCCTGCTGCTCGACCCAGGTGAAGTACTTGAAGTTGTGCAGGGCCTTGCGGTCGGCATAGGACAGTTCGCGCAGGTAGTCGACCGAAGCACCGTCGAGGTAACGCGCCTTGACCTGGAGGGCGTTGGTGGCCGAAAACGGCCCGTGCTCCGCGGTCATCTCCTCGACGCGCGAGGCATAGAGGTCCATCGAGTCGGTCATCGGCATGAACAGCACATCGTCGGCGGTGAGGTCGTAGTACTTCGCCGCCTTGATCGCGGCGATCAGGTTGCAGATGCAGGAGATGCCGGGCAGGTTCAACTGGCCGAGCACCGAGGCCTCGACGCCCGATGCGGCGAGCAGCTTCAGCCCTTCCGGTTCGTTGAACAGGCGCATGACCTGCATGACCGCCTCGTCGTCGATGGCCGCGATCATGTCGGTGTTGCGCACGTTGTGGATCCACGGGATGTGCTTGTCGCCGATGCCCTCGATCCGGTGCGCGCCGAAGCCGAACTGGTAGAGGGTGGGGCACTGCAAGGCCTCGGTGGCCACCACGCGCAGGTGCGGGTGTTTGGTGCGGAGGAAGTCGCCGGCGGCGATGGTGCCGGCCGAGCCGGTGGCGCTGACGTAACCGGCCAGGCGCGAGGTCTCGGTGCGGATGTGGTTCTCGTAGGTGTCCTGGATGAACGAGCCGGTGACATGGTAGTGCCAGATCGCGTTGCCGAACTCCTCGAACTGGTTGAAGATGACGATGCCGTCGCCGCGGGTGCGCCGCAGTTCCCAGCACTTGTCGTAGATCTCCTTCACGTTCGATTCGGTGCCGGGGGTGGCGATGATCTCGTCGGTGCCGATTTCGCGCAACCACTCGAAACGCTCGCGGCTCATGCCCTCGGGCAGGATCGCGATGGCCGGGCAGCCGAGCAACGCGCAGTCGTAGGCGCCGCCGCGGCAGTAGTTGCCGGTCGAGGGCCAGACCGCCTTCTGGCGGGTTGGATCAAACTGGCCGGACACCAGGCGCGGCACCAGACAGCCGTAGGCCGCACCCACCTTGTGCGCGCCGGTGGGGAACCACTTGCCGACGATGCCGACGATACGCGCCGGAACGCCGGTGAGCGAAGAGGGGAACTCCAGCCAGTTGCCTTCGCCAAAACCGCCGCCCTGCTGCTTCGCCTCGTTTTTCCAGGTGATGCGGAACAGGTTCAGCGGGTTCACGTCCCACAAGCCGATCCCGCGCAATTTCTCGCGGATCTTCAGCGGGATCGAAGCCGGATCCTTCTGCTGGGCGATGGTCGGCAGGACGACGCGGCGATCGCGGGCGCGTTTGATGGCGAACTGTAAAGCGGTCTCGTTGATCGAACCCATGCTGCTCATGTTGGAACCCCTGTTGTACGTGGTTCCAGCGTCCCGCCGTTGACCCTTGGATTCAATGGGATTACGCGCCCCGCGCCCCTGATTGCGGCATCGGAAAAACCATTACATCCTCGCGGCGGTCGCGTATGCTGCCGCCATGGAGATCGTGTTGGATTATGTGGCGGTGCTGGATTTGCCCGGAGCGGTGCGCGGGGCGTCGATGGACGTTCCGGAGGGTGTGACCGCGGCCGGACTGCTGGCGCACCTGGGCCTGCCCGAGCGCCACCGCGCGTCGGTGACGGTGTTTGTCAACGACCAGCGGGTCGCGCCGTCGCAGCGGCTCGCCGCGGGCGACCGCATTTTCCTGTCGATCCCCTTTGGCGGCGGGTGAAAACGGGCGTAGCGTTCAACGGATAATCAACAGCCGGACAATCCGGAGGAGGATGGCATGCATCGGTGGTTCGTACGGATCGGATGGGTGGTGGGCATGTCGGTGGCGGTGGTGCGGGCGGATGTGGCGGTGTGGCAGGCGCTGGATGCGGCGGCTGGTTCGCTGGTGAGCGCGGTGGATTCGTTTGCCGCCGCGCCGGATGAGGCGGGATGGCAGGAGGTTCATGACCAACTCGACGCGGTGGCGGCGGCCTGGCAGGAGGCGGCACCCGCGCAGACCGAGGCGATGCTGGCCCGGCGGGCCGAACGCGAGATCGATTCCGGCGAGGTCGGCAAGGTGGACCTGAACGACCTGATCCAGGCGTCGCGCTGCCCGGTGCCCTTTTCCCGCGACCTGATCCGCAAACTGAACGTGGACATGCAGGGCATCAGCGTGTTGCGGTACCTGGTCAGCGAGACGCCGGATGGCGCGACGGATCCGGCCTCGCTGGTCGCCCTGTACCAGGCCCAACCGCGCCGGGCCGCCTACCTCGCCTCGGCGACGGCGTTGCTCAAGGAGAAGACGGCGGCGCTGGTGGCGGAGGCGGGGCCGAGCGAAGGTCCATAAGCACCTCGACCTTTTTGCCGGGGGCGACCTCGATGGTTTGCCGGTGACGCTTGCCGGGGGCGAGTGCGGTCAACCGGTAGGGTCCGGCCGGCAGCCGGGAAATCCGGAACACGCCGTTCGAATCGACCAGCGCCACGGCGGGCGTGATCGCGCCCCACCGGTGTTCGACCTGCACGGAATCCACCAGCAACTCGGCCTGGTCGCGCAGCACCTCGCCGGTGATTGTCGCCCCGCGGGCCGAGGTGGTCAGGATGACCTCGTCATCGCCCTCCGGTGCAATCCACGGTGAAAGCTGATCTCCGGTGCGGGCCATGACCTCGACCGGTCCGTCGGGCAAGTGGCGCAAGGTGAAGCGTCCTAGGTCGTCGCTGCTGCCGATGGCGAGCAACGTCCCGGTGTTGCCGACCCGCACGGCCTGCACGAGGGCGCCGGCGATGGGTTGGTTGTTCCGGTCAAGCACCACGCCGGCGACGGTGCCGGTGCCGCCGAGCGGGATGGTCAGGCCAGCCTGGGTTTCCACCGGCACGACGACGGTGGGGCGCTGGTAAATCCGGCCGGGGCTGTTGATCTGGAGTTCGTAGGTGCCGGCATGCAGGTTCGAAGCGCAAGCCCGCCCCTGGGCATCGGTCAACACCGCCACCACCAACTCGTCGTTCGGGCCGGGATCATGCGGACGCCACTGGACCAGGGCGCCGGGAAGCGGAGTGCCCTCGGGGCCGAGCACGGTGCAGCAGGCCGCCAGCAAGCCCGGGGCGAGGAGCAGGTCGCGGGTGATCACGCCGTCGGCCACGGTGGCTTCATCATAGAGGATGCGCGGGTGGTTGGCGTACACCACCATCAGCTCGTAGGTGCCGTCCGGCATGCCGTCCAGGCTGAACCAGCCGGTTTCGTCGGTGGTGGCCCAGCCTTTCCAGCCTCCGTCGGTGGCCGTGGCAAATACGGTGGCACGGTAGGCCGGGAAATTGTCCTGGTTGCGCACCTCGCCACTCAACCCTCCGGTTGGTTCGGCGGGCGCGGCGAGGGGCACAACCAGCAGGATGGACAGCAGCCAACGGATCATGGATTGGGTTCCCCGGTACGGTGGGACGATACCCGGGGAACCGTCGTTGGCAATGCCAAAGCGGCTCAGACGGGCGCGGCCGCCTTGTCCTGCATCGCGCGCCAGACCTTCTCCGCGGTGAACGGGGACGTGCGCATGCGCACCCCGACCGCGTTGTAGATGGCATTGGCAATGGCCGGGAGCGCCCCGTTGATGCAGATCTCCGAGACGCTTTTCGCGCCGTAGGGACCGGTCTTCTCGTAGCTGGGGACGAGGATCGACGTGATGACGGGTTTGTCCCGCATCGAGAAGATCTTGTAGTGCGAGAAGCCGGCGTTGAGCATCTTGCCCTTCGGGCTGAACAGGTACTGTTCGGTCAGGGCGTAACTGATGCCGTTCAACACGCCGCCCTCGGTCTGGCCCTCGGCCAACTTCGGGTTGATGGCGGTGCCACAATCGACCGCGGCGACATAACGCAGGACCTTCACGCGGCCGGTTTCGGTATCGACCTCGACCTCGACAAAGTGCGCCGAGAAGGGCGGGGGCGACTTGTGGGAGATGCGGGACGATACCGCGCCGATCTGGTGCTGGTCGGTGCCGTACAGGGCGCGCAGGGCGATGTCGCCGAAGCTGACCGAGGTGCCGTCGCGGCGGACCGCGCGGTTGTTTTCCAGCCGGATTTCGCGTGCCTTGCATTCCAGCATGGCCGAGGCGACCTCGAGCATTTGTTTCGCCACCTTCTCGGCGACGTTCTTCACCGCCATGCCGCTGAGGTAGGTCGTGCTCGAGGCGTAGGCCCCGACATCAAACGGGGTCATGTCGGTGTCGGAGGAATAGACAATAATCTTGTCCATGTCGCAGCCGAGTGTCTCGGCGGCGATCTGGGCGAGCACGGTGTCGCTGCCGGTACCGAGGTCGGTCGCGCCCATCAGCAGGTTGAACGAACCGTCGTCATTGATCTTCAGCGACGCCGCGCCCATGTCGATTTCCGGGATGCTCGAACCCTGCATCAGCGCGGCCATGCCGATGCCGCGGCGGACCCGTCCGGTCTTGTCCTGCCAGCGGCCGCGTTTCTTCCAGCCGATGGCGCGCGCGCCGAGGGTGATGCAGCGGTCGAGTTCGCAACTGCCGATCGACTGCTCCACGCCGGCCTTGCCTTCGCCGAGCGCCCGGAATACCGGGGAGGTTTCGCCCGAGGTGATCGCATTGCGGCGGCGAAATTCGAGCGAGTCGATGCCGAGGCGCTCGGCCAGTTCGTCCATCGTGCAGTCCACCGCGAACGAGGACTGGGTCGCGCCGTACCCGCGGTAGGCCCCGCCGACCGGGAGGTTGGTGTAGCACGACTCGCCGACGAAGTGGATGTTCGCCGCGCGGTACAGGGGCAGGATCTTGCTGCCGCTGTTGCAGACCACGGTTAGCGCGTGCGATCCGTAGGCCCCGGTGTTGGTGATGCAGTCGAGGCCCATCGCGGTGATCGTGCCGTCCTGTTTCACGCCGGCGCGCACGCGCATCTTTTCCGGATGGCGGGTGCGGCTGGACACGAATTCCTCCTCGCGGGTGTATTTCCAGAACGCGCAGCGGCCGGTGCGCAGGGCAAACAGGGCGACCACGTCCTCGAGCAGCACCTCCTGCTTCACGCCGAACCCGCCGCCGATGCGCGGCTTGATCACGCGGATGCGGCGGACCGGGATGTCGAGGGTCTGGGCGACGATGCGGCGGACGTGGAACGGAACCTGGGTGCTGGTGGTGATGACCACGCGGCCGTCGGCGGCGAGGTGGGCCATGGCGACGTGCGGTTCGATCGGGCAGTGCTGCGCGTAGTCGGTGTAATAGTCGAGGTCGAGCGCGATGTCGGCCTGCTTCAGGCCGGCCTCGAAATCACCGACCTCCATCGCCACCCGCGCGGCGAGGTTGCGTTGCGGCTCGTAGGGAACCGGGATCGGGACATGGGCTTCCGGTTCGTCGTGGATGACCGGGGCGCCCGGCTTGAGCGCGTCCTCGATGGACAGCACGGCGGGCAGTTCCTCGTACACGACCTTGATCGCCTTGACCGCGGCGATGGCCTGCTCGACGGTTTCCGCGGCGACGGCGGCCACGCGGTCGCCGACGTGGCGGACCTTGTGGTCGAACATGAAGGTGTCGTAGGGCGACGGTTCGGGGAAGCCCTGGCCGGCGGTGGTGTGGACGATGCGCGGCACGTTGCCGTGGTGCAGGATGGCGTGCACGCCGGGGAGTTGCTCGGCCTCGGTGGTGTCGATCGACACGATGCGGGCGTGGGCGTGCGGGCTCCACAGCATCTTCACGATCAGGGCGTCGGCCGGCTTGAAATCACCGACATACATCGGTTTGCCGGTGGCGAGGGACAGGCTGTCGATCTTGCGGACCGACTTGTTGACGACGTTGAAGGAACGTTTCATCGGGCATCTCCTTGCACGCGTTGTGCCACCTTGCGCAGTGCCGACTGGATTTTTTCGTACCCCGTGCAGCGGCAGAGCTGGCCGTCGAGGTGGATGTCCAGTTCCTCGTCGGTCGGTGACGGGTTTTGGTCAAACAGCGCCTTCGCGGCCATGATCATGCCGGGG
>CALBHI010000428.1 GCA_937894535.1 uncultured Verrucomicrobiota bacterium | reverse complement strand
CGCATGCTTGATGCGGGATGCGGTCACGGGAAACTTTCAAGGAAACTTGCGGCGAACGGCGCGGGGTTTGTGGAGGGCATCGATATCGCTTCCAGTTCGATTGCCTATGCCCAGATGCTGCACGTGAAGGATCCATTGCCCAACCTGCGGTTGCGGGTCGGTTCAGTGTATGAGCTCGACTTCCCCGATGGGGTGTTTGATGCCGCGGTATCGCAGGTCGTGTTCGAGCATATCGGTAACATCCCGCGCGCCTTGTCGGAGATCTTCCGCGTCCTGAAGCCAGGCGGGCGCTTTTATTTCACCATCGATTCGTTCCGCTCCCGGTATGGCACCCACATGGGTCACTTTGTCCTGGTGCCGTGGCCGCTCCTGTTTTTCAGCGAACAGGCTTGTGAAAAAGTGTGGTGCGATGCGTTGCGAAAGGTCGCACGGACCGCCCCGGGTGGGCAGTTGCCCGACTTTTTCCAGTGGGACATGAGCTTGCCCAGCCTGAACCGCATCACCATGGCGGACCTGGAGCGCATGATTGATGCCTCCGGTTTTCGCGTCCAGGCCAGTATGGAATTTGCGGACGAACCCGTCCTGCGCCGGCTGTTCCCCTGGCTTCAACGGTTCCCAAAGGCCTATGAATACGTTCGCGGATCAAAGGCGTATTTCCTGGTCAAACCACCGGCATCCGGTTCATGAAATTGGTCTTTATCAGCGATACACCCAATCCCCGTATGGTCGGGGGCGGGGAGTATGCCATCTACAAATATGCCGAGGGGTTGGCCCTGCTGGGCCATCACGTCGTGGTCTATGGCCAATTCCACCGGCCCTTCATGTCCGCACTGCGCACCGATGCGGGGATGAGGGTGCGGTTGCGCGGGGGCGTGGAGCGCGACTTCCGCGGCGCGGGGCAATTGAACCGGTGGTGGGACAGGATTCACACGCAATGGATCGCCCTGCCAGGTTTGCGGCGCATGGGTGGAATCGATGCCATTATCGGGTACCAGCGCCGTTCTTCGATCAAGGCACGACAACTTGGTGAGGCCTTGGGTGATATTCCGGTGATGCACATTGCCTTCGAGCCGCCAACGGCGATGGAGGCGGCCTTGGGGGAACAATACACGCGGGTGATGACCGGGCGCCTGGCCATGGAATGGGAAGGCGTGCGGGAGGCGTACCGGTCGAGTGCAGGCCTGTTTCCCCTGAGTCGCGTGGTGGGGGAGGCCGTCGCCTCCTGGTGTGGAAAGGCATGTTCTGCCCCGGTCTATGCCGGCGTGGATGCGCCGTCCGGCGTCATGGAGATCAAGGCCCGGGAGGACTTCATCCTGTACCTCGGCCGATTGGACTCCACCAAGAATGTGCATGACCTGATCGATGCCATGGCCTTGCTCAAAAAAGCGCCCCCGCTGGTCATCGTCGGTCGTGGTTACGATGAGCATGAATTGAAGGCCCGCGCTGCGGCGGCCGGGATAGACTGTCGCTTCATGGGGTTGGTGTCGGATGCGGAAAAGTGGCGCTTGGTTCGGCAGTGTCTGTTTCTCGTATTCCCGACGTCCGTCGAGGGTTTCGGCATGCCGCCAGGGGAGGCCTTGTCGTGCGGCAAACCGGCCGTTTGTTCGGATATTCCGATCCTGCGGGAGGTGTATGGTGACGCCGTGGAATATTTCCCGGTGCGCCAGGTGGGCCTTTTAGCCGAGGTGATGCAACGACTCCTGGCCGACCGGGCGTTGCGGCATGATCTGGGTGCGCGCGGACGGGACTATGTCATGGCCCGCTATCAATGGGCCCATTGCGCGGCCAGGTTGGAGTCGGGTTTGCTGGGCGGCGATATCAAGCGGTGTGCAGCGTCATGAAGATACTTTTTGTAACCCCGGGATTTGTTCACCCGCTGGTGGGTGGTCAGTCGATCCGCACCTACAACTTCCTGCGCGAGTTGCGCGCACGCGGGGCGTCGATCACGGTGGTGACGATCGTCGAGCCGGGCAGCAACGGCCAGTTCCTGCGGGTCATGGAGGAATTCGGCTGCCGGGTGATTCCGGTGGCCATGAATCCCGACCGGTCGATGACCACGGCGGAAAAGATCGCGCTTCGGTTGCGGCAGACGCCGGCCACGATCTGCCGGTATTTCGACCCTGCGATGCAGTTGGCCGTGCAGGAGGCCTTGCGAGACGGTGCCTTTGATGCGGTGTTGTGCGACCAGTTGCACATGGCCCAGTACTGCCACGACATCCCGTTGCCGAAGATCCTGAACACCGATGACCCGCTGTTCATCCAGTTGCGGCGCGAGGCAAACGTCTGCGCGTCGCGGTCCAAGGCCTGGAGCATGCGGTTGGAGGCAGCCAAGTACGAGCGGTATGAGCGATGCATGTTCGCCGCGTTTGACCACGTGTTATTCGTGTCGGCCGCCGACCGGAAGCAGGTCGAAGACACCTTGGGGTGCCGCAACATCGAGATCATTCCGCAGGGTGTGGATACGTCATTCTTCACGCCGGAGGGGCCGGGCCTTGCACCACCGCCTGCCGAGCCCTTTGTCGCGATCACCGGCACGATGAATTATGCACCGAACGCCGCCGCTGCGGTGTACTTCGCGCGCGAGGTGCTGCCGCGCCTGCGGTCGACCCATCCGCGGATCGGTTGTGCGATCGTCGGCGCCTACCCCACGGAGGAGGTCAAGAACCTTGCCCGCGATCACCAGGGCGTCGTGGTCACGGGATTCGTCGACGACATCCGCCCGTACCTGCGCTCGGCTTCGGTGTACGTCAGCCCGGCCATCAGTGGAACAGGGATCAAGAACAAGGTGCTGCAGGCGATGGCGATGGAGAAGGGGATCGTGGCCACACCCTTGAGCATGGACGGAATTCCCCAGGCGGTGGACGGGGAATCGGTCGTGGTGGCGGAAGGTGCGGACGCCATCGCACGGGCGGTGGCCCGGCTGCTCGATGATCCGGCCGAGGCGGCGCGGCTCGGAGCCAACGCGCGGCGGTGTATCGTTGAGCACTATTCGTGGCGGGCCATCATCGGGCGGTTGCATGGGTTGCTCGGGCAACGGCGCGATGCGTAACCGACCCACCCCGGCCTGCGGCCACGCCTCCGGCGGGCAAGCCACCCCTCCAAGGAGGGGATAAACAGGGGCAATCCCCTCCTTGGAGGGGTGGCGCGAAGCGACGGGGTGGGTG
>CALBHI010000427.1 GCA_937894535.1 uncultured Verrucomicrobiota bacterium | reverse complement strand
CCCCCGGGCATCACGGGGTGTTTGACTTCACCCGGGTCGAGGACAGTGGCGAGACCGTATTTTTCCCGTTCAACGATTCGCGCAACGTCCGGTGCGAAACCATCTGGGCCATCGCCAACCGGCAGAACCGCAAAGCCGCCGTGTTCAACTTCGTGGTCACCTCGCCGGTCAATCCGTTCTGCGGGGTCATGATCCCCGGTCTGGTGCAGTGGAAGTACCTCAAGACCTACACCTTCCCGACGACCTTCTACGAAAAACTGAAAGCCCAACCGTGGTTCAACCGCAAGGCCCTGTGCTGGGACCTGACCCACGAACGCGACGCGGTCAGCTCCGGCCTTCCGGTGGACCAGCTCGGCTGGGTCAAGGACCACATCGAGCGCGAAGAACAGTGGTTCCAGGTGTTCCGGTTCATGATGGACCACGAACCGACCGACCTAATGGCCATGGTGCTCGACGGCGTGGACAAGTTGCAGCATGTCTGCTGGGAGTTCCTGGATCCGGCACTGATCCCGGCCAAGCCCGATGCCCGCCAGCAGGAGGTCATCGCCGCCTGTCATGCCTATTTCCGCAAGCTCGACGACTTCCTCCGCAGTGTGCGCGAGAAAGCCGGGCCGGAAGCGCGGATCATTCTGACCTCCGACCACGGGTTCGGCCCGACCGAAGTGAATTTCAACATCAATCAGATGTTGCACGAGCTGGGCTACCTCCACTGGCAGGCCACCGCCGAGGATGTGTCCGACGAAGAGAAATACCGCTCGCTGAAACTCGATTGGAAACGCACCGTGGCCTACTGCCCGCGTCGCAGCACCAACGGCGTATACATCCGGGTGAGCCGCCAACCCGGCCAGCCCGGCATTCCCGCCGCCGACTACGATGCGGTGCGTGAGAAGATCGCTGCGGCGTTGCGCGCGGTGGTGAATCCGCTGACCGGAAAGCCGATGGTGAAAGCGGTGGCCACCCGCGAGGAGGCCTTCCCCGGAGCGGGCAATGCCGGTGCGCCTGATTTGAATGTCGTGCTCAGCGATCACGGATTCGTCTCCACCGCGCAGAGCCCCGAGGGCCTCGTCACGCCGGTCGGCCACGTTATCGGAACCCACTATCCGGAAGGCATCCTTATTGCCAATGGCGCGGGCGTCGCCCGCGGTAAAACCATCGAGGCCCGCGCCATCACCGACGTCGCCCCGCTGGTGCTGTACAGCCTTGGCCTGCCCATTCCCTCGAATTTCGACGGCGTGCTGCCGACCGGTGTATTCGAGCCGGCTCACCTCGCCGCGCATGCGCCAGTCATCGGCGAACCGGCTTTCGAGGAGCAACCCGTCGCCGCCGCACCGGACAAGGACGCCGACATTTACTCGCAGGAAGAGAAGGACGCGGTGTACGAGCAATTGCGCGCACTCGGCTATGTCGAGTGACGCACGCGGCCTGATGCCCGGCGAGTTTCGCTGTGTCGCCATGGGCGGCATCAACGACGGCGCGAACTCGTACCCGCACGGCATGGCCTGGTTTGGCGACCACCTCTACGTCGCCACCACCCGCCTCGTCTTTCAGTTGCTCTACTACGTGTCCCACAAGGAATCGGTGTGGGATCCGTATCCGGTTAAGGTGGACGAACGC
Source organism: uncultured Verrucomicrobiota bacterium (assembly GCA_937894535.1). Lineage (GTDB taxonomy): Bacteria > Verrucomicrobiota > Kiritimatiellia > CAIVKH01 > CAIVKH01 > CALMUP01. Next base: position 1,074 of record CALBHI010000427.1, on the reverse strand, counting down.
AATCCCTATACCCACCTCGATGCGCGGAGCCAGATCTGGCGCTACCATCCGCCGACCAATGTCTGGGAAAAGATCCTCACCGCCGAGTTGATGGAGCCGAAAAACGGCGTGCGGTTTCCCTACTTCAACGGCATCCGCAATATGGTCGAATTCAAGGCGGCCGGGGAAAGTCGCAATGCCTTGTACATGCCGACAATGGCGCCGAAGGGCGGTCCGACCCCGATGATCCTGCGCACCGAGGATGGGTTGAACTACGAGCAGATCGAACTGATCGGCGCGGCCGCCTCGCGGTTCAACACGTTCCGTCCGATGGTGAATTTCAAGGGCCGCCTGTGGATCGCCCCAACCGGCAAGACCGGATCCGGCAGCGCGGCCGGCACCGCGCTGGTCATGGCGTCCGACGACCCCGCCCGCACCCCGTGGGTGCAGTGCAACGAGACGAACTTCGGCGACCCGCACAACGAGGGCATCTTCGAGATGACTTCGTTCAACGGCCATCTCTATGCCGGCACGGTCAATCCCGATGGCTTCCAGTTGTGGAAGACCGACGGGGAAAACTTTCCGGAGTGCCGCTGGACCCGGGTCATCACCCGCGGCGGCGGACGCGGCGCAAACAACCAGGCCGTCGGCAGCATGAAGGAGTTCAACGGCGCGTTGTACCTCGGCGTCTCGATCATCAACGGCGGCTACGACCGCAACCACGGCATCGGCCCCGCCGCCGCGGAATTGCTGCGCGTATTTCCCGACGACACCTGGGACCTGATCATGGGCGAGGGGCGTATCACCGACCAGGGCATCAAGATGCCGCTTAGCGGACTCACCGCCGGTTTTGAAAACCCGTTCAATACCTATGTCTGGCGCATGGGCGTCCACGATGGCTGGCTCTACGCCGGGACATTTTCGATCGCCGGGGTGATCCAGTTCTTTTCGCAGGAGAAATTCTCGGAGCGCATCCGGCGCATCCTCGACCGCGACCGCATGAACCTGCTGGCCGACAAGCTGGGCGGTTGCGCGCTCTGGCGTTCGCGCGATGGCGTGACCTGGATGCCGGTCACCACCAACGGCTTCGGCAAT
>CALBHI010000426.1 GCA_937894535.1 uncultured Verrucomicrobiota bacterium | reverse complement strand
GGCATCGCGGTATGCCGGCGAGATCGAGGCGATTCAGCCGGACGGTCCGCTTGTCCTGGGCGGCAACTGCCAGGGCGGGCAGGTCATGCGCGCGGTGGCGGACAAGCTGGTGGCCCGCGGGCGGGAGATCGGTTTGTTGATCCTGATGGAGCAGCCGCATTTCCTTCCGTACGGGGGTAGGGTGGCCCTGGTTTTCGGACGCGAGAGCCATGTGAATCCCTACGCCTCGCCCGGTGCCGACCCGGAGCCGTTATTCCGCGCGGCTTATCCGGCGGGGTACGAGGTCGGGCTGATCGACGGGGCGCACGGCCAATTCTTCGAGTCGCCGAACATCGAGTCCCTCGCCGCGATGATCCGGCGGATGCTGGTGAACCACCGGTAGCCTCGACTTCGGGCCGGTTTTATCGTGCTTCCTTCTTTCGCGCCCGGGCCGACCTTTCGGCATCCCGGACGAGCGCGAGGATGGGTTTGGGAAGAAAGGGCTTCGCTCCGCGTTGCACGGTTATCTGAAGGTGGTTCAATTGTCCTGCCAGGTAGGGAATATTCACGTCGTGATCGGCGGCAGCGATGGATTGAAGGTCGTCCATGTCCTTTGCGCGCATGGCGGCAGAGGAGAGCGCAAACAACTTCGATAGCATCACATCCTCGACGGTGAGGGTCGGCACGGAACCGAAGCCGAAATCAATCAGATTGTCCTGGGCCCGTTCGATGGCCTTGGCGACCCAGGGCAGCGTCGGCAGCAGCAAATCCACGCCGGCGTCCGCGGGGCGACCGGGCCTCCTACCGACCATCATGCAGGGAGGGGTGCTCTTGCGTTTTATAGCGAACAATGGGCCCCCGGCAAAGTCAGCCATTCGGACGACTCCGGGTTTGAGTTCGAGCGATTCGATGACCGATGCCGCCGCTCGCGCGGGATCCGATTCGCTCATGATGGCGAAGTCAACATCCATGGTCACGCGAGGCTCCAGGCGGTAAACATCCGCGGCAAACCCGCCGGCGACGGCAAACCGGATGTTCTTTGCGTTTAACGCGACCACGGCGGCTTTGAACAAGGCTTTAAGGGACACGACGTGACCCCCGGGCTTTTGCCAGCATCTTCGTTGTCTCTTCGATAAAGGGAAGCAGGGTGCGGGCCTGCTGGTTATACTGCGGTCGTTTCATCTGTCGCAGTGCGGAATCCGCGCCATCGCATACCCGTCCGATGACCAGCCAGTCGGAATGCCGCACGTTTTTCGTGTAAAAAACACGCGAAGCGGATCTGCGGCGCACGACGAGTCGTTCGGTTACCAACCCCCGGAGAACCAACTCGGCCGTGTGTGGATGTACGTCGGCCAGGCGGGCCAGTTGTCGCAGGCTTGTCGTATCCGGTTGATAGTAGAGGTCCCGGATGATCTCGATCCGGCCCGGCGGTCCCAATATGGCTCCCAAGGACGTCATGCAAAATGTGTACAATTAATTAGACGGTATGTCAAACCGCCTGGCGCACGCCGGTCGCCGCGGGGTCGTGACCGGGTGTGCCGCGCAATGCGGTGCCGGTGAACGGGTTCGGACGCGGGCTCCGGTTTCTGTTCCTCCAAGGTTGATTCCGATGGTCGGTTCGCTATAAGGGAACCTGCGCGTATGACCGACCCGAACGTTCCATTTGTCCATCTGCATTTCCACAGCGACTTCAGTCTGCTGGATGGAGCGAACCGTCTGGACAAGGCGGTGGAGCGGGCGGTCGAACTGGGCATGCCGGCGCTGGCCTTGACCGACCACGGGGTGATGTACGGGGCGATCGACTTCTACAAGAAGGCGAAGAAG
>CALBHI010000425.1 GCA_937894535.1 uncultured Verrucomicrobiota bacterium | reverse complement strand
AGAACAACCTGGGCGGTGTCGGGGCGTTGGATGTCCGGGGGTGCCTGCAACGGCCGCTGGCGGTGTTGGCGTTCGGTCCACAGGCGGTGGCAGAGGCCGGGGGCGGTGCGCCCGGCGCGGCCGGCCCGCTGGTCGGCGGAGGCGCGGCTGATGCGCTCGACGAGCAGGGTGTTGATGCCGCGGAAGGGGTCGTAGCGCGGGATGCGGGCAAGACCGGCATCGATGACGATGCGCACGCCATCGATGGTCAGCGAGGTCTCGGCCACGTTGGTCGAGACGACGATCTTGCGTTGCGGATAGCGGGCCACCGCGGCGTCCTGGTCGCGCGGGTTCAGTTCACCGTGCAGGGGCAGGATCACGCAACCGCGCGCGGCCGGGGCGTGTTCGAGGGCCTGAACGGTGCGGCTGATCTCGTAAGCCCCGGGCATGAAGATCAGGGCATCGCCGGGGGTTCCGGCGCGCACCAGCCGGTCGAACGCCTCCACCGCCTGATCCCACACCGGGGCGTCGGTGGTGCGGTCGGCATAGCGGATCTCGACCGGATAGGTGCGACCCTGCGATTCGATGACGTTGCAGGGGTCGAGGTACGTGGCGACCTGGTCCACCGCGAGGGTCGCCGACATGACGAGGATGAGCAGGTCGGGGCGGCGCGTGGCCTGGATCTCCAGCGCACGGCCGAGGGTGATGTCGCCGTAGAGGTGACGTTCGTGGAACTCGTCGAAGACCAGCGCGGAAATGCCGCGCAGGTCCGGGTCGGACAACATCGAGCGCAGCAGGATGCCCTCGGTGACGAACTTGATGCGGGTCGAGGACGAGGTCACGTTCTCGAGGCGGATCTGGTAGCCGACCTCGCGGCCGAGCTGAACGCCGCGTTCCTCGGCCACCCGGGCGGCGAGCAGGCGGGTGGCGAGACGGCGCGGTTGGAGCACCACGGCCTGGCCGTCGCCCAGCAACCCGTGGTCGAGCAGCATCTGCGGCACCTGGGTGGATTTGCCGGAACCGGTAGGGGCGGCGATCACGGCGCGCGGACGGTGGCGCAGCGCGGCCACCAGGGTGGATTCGATTTCGTAAATGGGCAGTCGGTTCGACACACGGTCTGCATAGCAACAACCCACCCGGCGAACAAGCGTCAACATGGCGGTTGATCCCCGGACGCTGACCGCCTAGGGTGGCGGCATGGGTGTTTTCCGGTGGATCTTGTTATGGGTCGTTGGCATGGCTGGTATGACGCTGGCCACACACGCGAATCCCTCCGTCGCCCGCATGTGGAACGAGGAGGCGCTGGATGCAATCCGCATCGATCTGGTCCGTCCGCCGGTTCATGCCCGCAACCTGTTCCACCTCTCCGTGGCGATGTACGATGCCTGGGCGGCGTACGATCCGCTGGCCGCGGGCTACATGGTGAAGGAGAAGATCTCCTCTCTGCCCACCAACGTCGCGGCGGCCCGGGCCGAGGCAATCAGCTATGCCGCGTACCGAGTGTTGCGGCACCGGTATGCGCGATCGGTCAATTCAAACACCACCTTCGCCGCGCTGGGATCCCGCATGGCGCAACTCGGATATCCCACCAACCTCGTCGCGGTCACCGGTGACGCCCCGTATGCGGTGGGCAACCGGATCGCCGCAACCATCCTCACCAACAGTTGGGCCGACGGGGCCAACGAATTTGTCAATTACCGGTTCAGTTTCACGCCGTCGAATCCGCCGCTGGTGGTCGCTTCCTCGTACATCGTCATGGACGATCCGAACCGCTGGCAACCCCTCGCCCTCGATGCGCCGCTCAGCCAGAACGGCATCCCCGACCCCTCGGTCTGGCAGACCAATGTCTGTCCCCACTGGGGCCGGGTAACGCCGTTTGCCTTGATGCGCATGTCCACCAACGAGGTACACGAGGATGTTGGCCCGCCTCCGCGTATGTTTACCGACACCGAGGACCGGTATCGGCGGGAAATGCTCGAGGTGGTGCGGTACGGGAGTTGGCTCGACCCGGCGGACGGGGTGGTCATCCATGCCTCGCCGGGCGCCGTCGGGAACAATCCGCTCGGCCGCAACGACGGAGGGGGACATCCGATCAATCCGGTCACCGGGCAACCCTACGCCACCAACCTGGTGCGCCGGGCCGACTACGGGCGGGTGCTCGCCGAGTACTGGGCGGATGGCCCGGATTCCGAATCGCCGCCCGGTCATTGGAACTCCCTGGCCAACCAGGCGTCCGACCTGATTACCAACAAGACCATTGCCGGAGTCGCGCAAGCCGTCGATGATCTCGAATGGGATGTGAAATTGTACTTCGCCCTCAACGGTGCGTTGCACGATGCCGCCATCGCGGCGTGGAACCACAAGGGCGTGTACGACGGGGTGCGTCCGGTTTCGGCGATCCGCTGGCTAAGCGCCACCCTGCAAATGCCGCTCGAACCGGGCCTCGCCGAAATCGTCACGGCCGAGTCCGCCGCCCCCGGCCAGCGCCATGCCCACCTCGCCACCAACCTGAATCAGATTGCGCTGTACCATTGGACCGGACAGCCCGCCGATCCGACCAACGAGGTCGGTGGTGTCGATTGGGTGTCGGGCACCTTCTGGTTTCCCTTCCAGAAGGCCACCTTTGTCACGCCACCGTTTGCCGGCATGATCTCCGGCCACAGCACCTTCAGCCGGGCCGCCGCGGAAGTACTCACGGCGTTTACCGGCACGCCGTTTGTGCCGGGCGGACTGGGCGAGTTCGTAGCCCAGCCGGGTTATCTGACCTTTGAATATGGACCTTCGCAGGAAACCCGTATCCAATGGGCGACCTACTACGATGCCGCGGATCTGGCGGGCATTTCCCGTTTATGGGGGGGCATCCACATCGCCTCCGACGACGAGGGCGGGCGCAAGGTCGGGGCGAGGGTAGGGCGGGCCGCCATGGATCTGGCCCTTCAGTATTTCCGGGGCGACGACCTTCCCCATCCGCTGGTCGCGGCGCGTGGCGCGGTGCAGGATGGGGCGGTGATCCTCGCTTGGCCGGGCCTGACCGGTCGTGTGTACCGGGTGGAGTCCTCCGTTGATGGTGTGACCTATGCCCCTGCCTCCGGTCCGATCACCGCCTCCGTGGCCGCCGTGACCTGGACCAATACCGCCGCCGCGGATGCGCTTCTCTACCGGGTGATTTCAATGCCATAAGGGTTGCATTTTTACCGTGCACGTTTCATCGTTCGACGAACAGGGAGAATGCAGCGCCATGGCCAGTGAAAACAGCATCGAGATCGAGGGCGTCACCAAACGGTTTGGATCCTTCACCGCGGTCAAGGATGTGTCGCTCTCCATTCGGCGTGGCGAGTTCTTTTCCCTGCTCGGACCCAGTGGTTGCGGCAAAACCACGCTGCTCCGCATGATCGCCGGCTTCGAACACCCGGAAGAGGGTCGCCTGCTGCTCGACGGCGAGGACATCACCCGCCTGCCCCCCAACGAGCGCAAGGTCAACACCATCTTCCAGAGTTATGCGCTGTTCCCGCACATGACCCTGTGGGAGAACATCGCTTATGGGCTGCGCATCGCCCGGCGTCCTTCCGCCGAGATCAAGCGCGAGGTGGACAAGATGCTCGCCCTGATCCAGATGGAGGACCACGCCTACAAGAAGCCCGACCAGATCAGCGGTGGCCAGAAGCAACGGGTGGCCATTGCGCGCGCCCTGATCAACAAGCCCCGGGTGCTCCTGCTCGATGAGCCGCTCGCCGCCCTCGACCTCAAGCTGCGCCAGCGCATGCTGATCGAGCTTGACAACATCCACGACGAGGTCGGCATCACCTTCATCTATGTCACCCACGACCAGGGCGAGGCGATGAGCCTGAGTGACCGTATCGCCGTCATGA
>CALBHI010000424.1 GCA_937894535.1 uncultured Verrucomicrobiota bacterium | reverse complement strand
CGTGTGCAGAGATGTCCGGTCGAGCTGACAGACACCTTGCCGGCGGGGAGACCGACCGCGGCGGCGGTGGCGGCGGCCATGGCCTCGGCGGCGGCCTCGCCCTGCAGACCGGTGCAGGCGTTCGCGTTACCGCTATTCACGACAACGGCACGGCCCTTGCCGGAGCGGATGCGCTTCATGCAGACCTTCACCGAGGCGGCTTTCACCTGGTTGGTGGTGAAGGTGCCGGCGATGCGGGTGCCGGGGATGTCGGAAACGATCAGCGCCATATCGGGGGCGCCGGATTTCTTGATGCCGGCGTGGACACCGGCGGCGCGGAAACCGCGCGGGAGCAGGATCTCGTCGAGGACGATCGGTTTTTTCATGGTGGTGACAAAGGCTGGCATTCAAACACAGGCGCGGGTAGTTGCAATAAAAAAACCCCGGTGCCGAAAGCGGCGCCCGGGGTTTGGGAACAAGCTGTTCTCGGCTTAGCGCTTCGAGAACTGGAAGCGCTTGCGGGCGCCGGGCTGACCGGGCTTTTTGCGTTCCTTCATGCGCGGGTCGCGGGTCAGGTAGCCGGCGGCCTTGAGGACGGCGCGGTACGACGGGTCGACCAGCAGCAGGGCGCGGGAGATGCCGTGGCGGAGTGCGCCGGCCTGGCCGGTCTGGCCACCGCCGTCGCAGATCGCCAGCACGTCAAAGCGCTGCTGGGTTCCGGTGGCTTCAAAGGGTTGCTCGACGATCTTGCGGAGGGTTTCCAGCGGGAAATACTGGTCAAACGGACGATCGTTGATGACGACCTTGCCGACGCCATTCACCAAGCGAACGCGGGCGGTGGAGGTCTTGCGGCGGCCGGTAGCGGAGTACTGATGAACTTTCGTAGCCACGGTGTGTTACCTTTCTTAGACGGCAAGGGGTTTCGGCTGCTGGGCCACATGAGGGTGCTCGGCCCCGGCATAAATCTTCAGACGCTTGACCTGAGCCTTGCTCTGGTGGTTGTTCGGCATCATGCCCTCGACCGCGTCCATGAGGATGCGGGTCGGGTTGCGCTTGCGGATTTCGGCGGCGGTGAAGGTCTTGCGGCCGCTCGGATAACCGGTGAAGTGCTCGTAAATCTTCTGCTCTTCCTTGCTGCCGGTCAGCTTGACCTTGTCCGCATTGATGACACAGACGAAATCGCCGCCATCAATGTGGTTGGCAAACGTGGGCTTGTTCTTGCCGCGGAGCAGGAACGTAATCTTGGCGGCCAAGCGACCGGTGGACTGACCGGTGGCGTCCACCAGATGCCATTCGCGCTTAATCTTGTCGGCTTGTATCAACGTCGTCTTCATAACCTGTTGTCCTTACAAAAAGAGGGTGGAATGTAGCCAACCACCTCCACCCTGTCAACGATCCGTTCACAACAAGATGGAGCCATCTATCGCAATCCTTACCCTGCAAGGGTTTACGAAGAAAAAGGAAAGCAATTCACGAAATACACTTCGTATTTATCTTTGACAGCGGGGATTTTGTCGTGGTTAGCTGGGGGCTTTGATGTGGAGGAGCAGGTCGATGGATCGGTTACGGCAGCTGGTGACGGCGAAGAACCTGAAGGGTGACATTCTGGGCGGGGTGACGACGGCGATCGTGTCGTTGCCCTTGGCGTTGGCGTTTGGCGTCGCTTCGGGGGCCGGGGCGGAGGCGGGTTTGTACGGCGCGGTGCTGGTTGGATTCTGGGCGGCCCTGCTGGGGGGCACGAATACGCTGATCTCGGAGCCGACCGGTCCGATGACCTTGATGATGACCACGATCCTGACCGGACTGGTCGCGGCGAATCCCGAGCACGGCCTGGCCATCGGGTTCACGGTGGTGGTTTTGGCGGGATTTTTTCAGGTGATCCTTGGGTTGCTGAAGCTCGGACGCTACATCACCTTGATGCCGTATGCGGTGGTGTCCGGTTTCATGTCGGGCATTGGGGTGTTGCTGATCGTACTGCAGCTGGGACCGCTGCTCGGGCAGCCCACGCCGCCGGGCGGCAGCATTGGGGTGTTCAAGGCGCTGCCGGCGATGCTGGAGCAGGCGAAACTGCCCGAGTTGATGCTGGGCGGGCTTTCGTTGCTGATCCTTTTTCTGCAACCGGCCTCGTGGCGGCGGGTGATGCCGGCGCAACTGGTGGTCCTGCTGGTGGGCGTGGTGTATGCGTGGACGTTCTTTGATGGCGAGGATTTGCGCACGATCGGGGCGATCCCGGCCGGCCTGCCATCGCTGCGGCTTCCGGAGTTCAGCGCGTTGCTGGCGGGGCAGATCATCGTGGATGCGCTCTTGCTGGCCATGCTGGGGTGCATCGATACGCTGCTGACGGCGGTCATTTCAGACAGTTTAACACGCAACCGCCATGACTCAAACCGGGAACTGGTCGGCCAGGGTTTCGCCAACATGATCTCGGGATTGTTCGGAGGGTTGCCGGGTGCCGGGGCGACCATGGGCACGGTGGTGAACATCCAGACCGGCGGCACGACGCCGCGCGCCGGCATGATCCGGGCGTTGGTGCTGTTGCTGGTGGTACTGGTCGCCGCGCCGCTGATGGAGGATGTTCCAATGGTCATTCTGGCCGCCATCACCTTCAAGGTGGGCGTGGACATCCTCGACTGGTCGTTCCTGCGCCGCATTCACCATGTCTCCACCACATCGACGGTGATCATGTATGGCGTGCTGGTATTGACGGTGATGGTGGACATCATGGTTGCCGTGGGCATCGGGGTGTTCATCGCGAACCTGCTCACCATTGACCGGTTGTCGCGTCTGCAGGCGGCCCAGGTGCGCACACTGGATCCATCCGACCACGACCTGCCGCTGAAGCCGGCGGAGCGTGCGCTGCTGCGGGATGCCGGCGGGGCGATCCAGATGTTCCACCTCAGCGGCCCGATGATCTTCGGGGTGGCCAATGCGATCGCCCAGGAACAAACCGTGCTCAAAGGCGCGAAGGCGCTGGTGGTGGACCTGCACGATGTCCCCTACCTTTCGGTGACGGTGGCGCTGGCCATCGAGAACCTGATCCGCGATGCGTTTGCGGCGGGTTGCCGGACGATTGTGACCGGTGGCAATCCGACGGTGCGGCACCGCCTGGAAAAACTCGAGATGGGTGACAGCACGGGGGTTCAATTTACCGACACCCGCGAGCATGCGCTGCGCCTGGCGCGCGCGTTGGCCGGGTTGCCGGGTTGAATCGGCGGGTGACGGCTAGAGCTGTTTCATGACCGCATCGACGTCGGCCTCGACGGTGATCGGCGATCCGACGGCTTCCCGCGCGCGGGCGACATCCTTGAGCCCGTTCCCGCTGACCAGGCAGACCACCCGTTCGTCGCGGGCGATGCGGCCTTCGGAAACCATCTGATTCAGGCCGGCCCATGAGGCGGCGGCGGCGGGTTCGGCGAACACGCCGGTGGCGCGGGCGAGTTCGGGAATCGCGGCGATGATTTCCTCGTCGGATACGGTGATGGCCTCGCCACCGGTCTCGACCACCGCCCGCACGGCGGCGAGTCCGTCGCGCGGAACATCCACCGAAATGGAATCGGCGATGGTCGTCGCATCAACCTTGGGGATCACCACCTCGGTCCAGGCGTGCGGACGACGCCCGTTGAGCTCCCGTATGGCCATGGCGATCGAGGCGCTTTTCTCCGATTGCACCGCGTGTAGCCGCGGCAAACGCTTGATCAGGCCCAGCGTTTGCAGATCACGAAAGCCTTTCCAGATGCCGCTGATGATGTTGCCATCGCCGGTACAGACGAGGACATGGTCCGGGGCGCGGCGGCCGAGTTGTTCCCAGAGCTCGAAGGAGCAGGTCTTCTTGCCTTCGCGGGTGAAGGGATTGAATCCGGTGTTGCGGTTGAACCATCCCTTGCGGCGGCATACCTCGGCGCAGAGGTCGTAGGCCTGGTCGTAGCTGCCGCGCACGGCGATCACCGTGGCGCCGAAGACCAGCAGTTGGGCGATCTTGGCCGGTGGTGCGGCGGCGGGCACAAAGATGACGCACGGGAAACCCGCGCCGCCGGCCAGGCAGGCCATGGAGCTGCCCGCGTTGCCGGTCGTCGCACCGGCGATCACCGCCGCGCCTCGTTCGCGGGCTACGGCGAGGGCCACCGCGCCGGCCCGGTCCTTGAACGACGCACTCGGGTTGAGGCCATCGTCCTTGATATAGAGGTGATCGAGCCCGAGCGATGCCCCGGCGCGGCGTGCGTGGTACAGCGGGGTGCGGCCAACGCGTTGCGGCGGGATAAAGGTCAGGTCGCGGAGCGGCAGCAGCGCGGCGTAGCGGAAGATGTCGTCGCGTTCGATCATCCAGCGGGCTGGGTCCACCGCATGGTAGTCGTATTGCACATCAAGGTTGCCGCCGCACTCCGGGCAGGTCATGCCGGTGAAGGAGGCGGGTTGCCGCGCCGCGCAGGCGATGCAGGTGAAACCGCTGACTGGTGACGTTCCGTTCATGGCGTGATGTGGGTTCCAGCCTTGCCGGCCACGGCCTTGCCGAGCAGGTGCGGTTGGGTGATGATCACCCGCCCGCCGCCGGCGGCGAGGTAGCGGATGGCCGCCTCGATTTTCGGACGCATGCTGCCCGAGGCGAAATGTCCGGCCTTCAGGTAGCGACGCGCCTCGCGCAGGCTCATCGAGCGGATCGCTTGTTCCCGGGGCGTGCCGTAGTGAAGACAGACGTGGTCGACGCCGGTGGAGATGATAAACACATCGGCGGCGAGGTGCCGGGCGAGCAGGCTGGATGCGGCATCCTTGTCGATGACCGCGGCGCACCCGCGCAGGCGACCGCCGCGTTCGCGCACGACCGGGATGCCGCCACCGCCGACCGCGACGACGACAATATCCTTCTCGAGCAAGGCGCGAATGACCGGTTCTTCGATGATGGCGCGCGGCACCGGGGACGGCACGACGCGCCGCCAACCGCGGCCGGCATCCTCACGCACCTGCCAACCGTCGTTCGCGGCATGGGCACGGGCGTCAGCTTCCGAATAGAACGGTCCGATCGGCTTGGTCGGATTGCGGAACGCCGGATCATCGCGGTCCACCACGCACTGGGTGACCACGGTGGCGACCGGGCGTGCGATGCGCAGGCGACGCAGCTCGTTCTCGAGGGTTTGCTGGATCTGGTATCCGATGGCGCCCTGGGTGTCGGCAACGCAGCTTTCGAGCGGAACCTGGTGCAAGGTGTCCTTCGCCAACTCGGAACGCAGCAGGATAAACCCGACCTGCGGACCGTTGCCGTGCGTCACCACAACGCGGTAGCCGGCCTTCACCAGCGCAGCGATGTGGTGGCTGGTCTGCCCGGCCGCGCGGTACTGGTCGAGTACGGACATGTGGCGGGCGTCCTTGATCAGCGAGTTTCCGCCGATTGCGATCACCGCCACCTGCTTGCGTTTGCGTGCGTTCATGAATCCGATCCCATCCGCCCCGAACCGGCGGGGCCAACGTTCCTACCGGCGAAGTTGGTGGCGTTTCAGCAGGTCGCTGATTGCCCCGACCGGGTCCTTGAACCGGTTGGCCAGCATCATCGCCGCGATGACAAACGGCTTGCCGCCGGCTTCGTGGTACGTGCGCAGCCGGTATTGCTCGAAGACCTCGGCCTGCACCTCGCCCTGCTTGCAGGAGACACCGGTGATATCGGCGGGCAGGCAGTGCATGTAGAGGGCCGATCCGTCCTTGGTGCGCTTCATCTTCGCAGCGGTGCATTCCCAGTCCTGGTGCGTCGCGTTTTCGGCGAGGCAGGACTTCTCGAGGTCCTTCAATCCATCGCGGTCGTTGTTCTGGAGCAACACGGTGCGTTTCTGCATCACGGAATACGAGGCCCACGATTTCGGATACACGATGTCGGCGCCCTCGAAGGCTTCGTCCATCGAATGGGTGTGGGTGAAGGTTCCGCCGGAAGCGGCGGCCTGTTTGGCGGAGAGGGCCACGACGTCGGGGATCAGGTCATAGCCCTTGGGGTGGGCCAGTGCGACGTGCATGCCGAAGCGGCTCATCAGGCCGATGATGCCCTGCGGGACGGATAGGGGTTTGCCATAACTCGGCGAATACGCCCAGGTCATGGCGATCTTCTTGCCGCGCAGGTTGTCGAGCGAACCGAACTGCTTTTCCAGCCACAGGAGGTCGGCCATCGACTGGGTCGGGTGATCGACATCGCACTGGAGGTTCACAATGCCGGGGCGTTGGGGCAGCACGCCGGCCTGATAGCTCTCGTCCAGCGCGGCGGCGACTTCCAGCATGTAGGTGTGGCCGGCACCGAGGAACATGTCGTCGCGGATGCCGATCATCTCGGTGAGGAAGGAGATCATCGTCGCCGTCTCGCGCACGGTTTCGCCATGGGCGATCTGCGATTTGCCTTCATCGAGGTCCTGCACGGCGAGGCCGAGCAGGTTGGAGGCAGAGGCGAAGGAGAACCGGGTGCGTGTCGAGTTGTCGCGGAAGTTCGAGACGGCCAGACCGGAGTCGAACACCCGTGCCGACAAACCTTCGCGGTGCAACAGGCGCAGGGCTTCGGCCAGGCCAAGTACCACGTGCAGTTCTTCCACGCTGCGGTCCCAGGTTAGCAGGAAATCCTTCTGGTAAAGGGCGGCGGGCAGGTTTTTCAGGTTGTTCAGTATCGATGTAATCGTTTGCACGTTTTCCTTTCGCGCCGGATCAACACCCGGACCGGCGGCTTCGACATCGACTATCCCCTTACCAAACAACGGGGACAATCGGGGGAATGCTGAATACCGCATCGGGGCGCGGCAGGCGCATCCATCCTGTGCGCGGGTTAGCCGGACATGGTAGGCTTCGTTTCAGGAGCCCAATCCATGACCCCGGCGGTTGAATCCATCTTCGAAACGTTCCGGATCGGTGCCGGACCCTCCAGCTCGCACAGCATCGGACCCCAGCGGGCGGCCCGGTTTTTCCTTGCCCGCCAAAAGCTCCCGCCCGCCCGCATCCGGGTGACGCTGTTCGGAAGCCTCGCCGAAACCGGGCGCGGCCACCTGACCGACCGGACCATCCTGACCGCGGTGTATCCGCTGTCGTGCGAAATCCTGTGGGACACCCACACGACGGACCTTCCCCACCCCAACACCATGCGCTGGGAGGCGTTGGATGCGGATGGCGTGGTGCGCGACGACTGGACCGTGTACAGCATCGGGGGCGGCGCGTTGCGCGATGAGGGCGGCCCGGTCGCCGCGGATCCGGTGGTCACCTATCCGATCCGCACGCTGGCCGAGGCCCTCGCCTGGTGCGCGGAACGGAACCTCTCGTTCTGGCAATTTGTCGAACACCATGAAACCGACCTCTGGCCGCGCCTGGACACCGTATGGGGTGCGATGCGCGCAAGCGTGGAGCGGGGATTGGCCAGCACCCAACCGCTGCTGCCCGGCACGCTCCGGCTGGCCCGGCGCGCCCGCACCACGTGGTTGCGCGCCCGGCAGGTGCAAAGCCCGCACCAGGACCTCGCCCAGTTGGCCGCTTTCGCGCTCGCCGTGGCCGAGGAAAATGCCGATGCCGGGGAAATCGTCACCGCTCCCACCTGCGGTCCGGCCGGCGTGGTGCCCGGCCTGCTGTATTACTTCGAGACGGCACGCGGGATGCCGCGCGCCGAAATTCTCCGCGCCCTCGCCACGGCCGGCCTGTTCGGGGCGGTGATCCGGGCAAACGCTTCGGTTTCCGGCGCGGAGGTGGGGTGCCAGGGGGAAATCGGCTCGGCCTGCTCGATGGCCGCGGCGGCCGGTTCGTACCTGCTCGGCGGCAACCTGCACCAGATCGAGTACGCGGCCGAGATCGGTATGGAGCATCACCTCGGCCTGACCTGCGATCCGGTTGAGGGCTATGTGCAGATCCCCTGCATCGAACGCAACATGACCGCGTGCCTGCGCGCCTTCGAATGCGCCTCGTTTTCCTTGCTGACCGATGGCCGGCACCTGGTCAGCTTCGATGATGTGATCGAGGTGATGTACCGCACCGGGCTGGACATCCAGAGCGCTTACCGCGAAACGGCGCGCGGCGGCCTCGCCGCGTTGTGGCGTAAACGCCAGGCCGCCTCCTCCACCGGCAACGGGACCGCAACGACTTCGCCGACGCATCCAGAATGCGGCTGACCGGCACCCGCCCCTCCGCACTTCCCTGATGCCGCAATCGGGGTGATACGCCGTGCTTTCTGCTCGTGCATCATCCCCCTGCTCCGGAGAATCGACCGCATGGGGACACCACAACCATGAGCGACCGCCTGTATCCGATGGAACTTGATGCCTTGGCCCGCTGGATCCGCGACGAATGGTCGATGCGCCAGTCGATTTTCGGTATTGGCCACGGCCTGTTTTATACGCCCAGCGAAACCGATCCGTTCCGCACCGCCCAGTTCGGCCACCTGCTGGACACGCCCATCGGCGTTGCCGCAGGCCCCCATACCCAACTGGCCCCGAACATCATCGCGGCCTGGCTGTGCGGTTCGCGGTTCATCGAGCTGAAGACCATCCAGACCCTGGACCAACTCGAGGTGTCGAAACCGTGCATCGACATGCAGGACACCGGTTACAACGTGGAGTGGTCACAGGAACTGCGCCTGCCCGAATCGACCCGTGAATACGTGAACGCCTGGGTGCTGGTCCATGCGCTCCATCACCTGCTCGGCCATCCCGGCGACCGCCCCGGCACGGTGTTCAACCTGAGCGTCGGCTACAACCTCGACGGCATCCGCCAACCCAATGTGCAGGCCTTTCTGGCCACCATGCGCGATGCGAGCGCGGAGATCGCCGCCGCCCGCGCCGTGCTGGGCGAGGTCTGGTCGGACAGCGCCGGCTGGACCATCCCGGCCCGCATCTCCGATAACGTCACCCTTTCCACCATGCACGGCTGCCCCCCCGCGGAAATCGGCACGATCTCCCGCTACCTGCTGGAGGAACAGGGCCTGCACACCTATGTAAAGCTGAACCCGACCTTGCTCGGACCCGACCGGTTGCGCGCCCTGCTGAACGACACCCTGGGCTACCGCGACATCGTCGTACCCGACGAGGCGTTCGGCCACGACATCCGTTTCGACGACGCGGTGGGCCTGATCCGCGAACTTCGCGACGTCGCGGCGCGGCGCGGCCTGCGCTTCGGCATCAAGCTCTCCAACACCCTCGAGGTACGCAACCACCGCCGCGTGTTCGCCCCGCACGAGCAACAGATGTACCTGTCCGGCCGCCCGCTGCACGCGATCACCGTGCAGGTGGCCCACCTCCTGCAGGAGGCCTTCGACGGTGAACTCGATGTATCCTTCGCCGGCGGCGCCGATGCCTTCAACCTGCCCGACCTGGTCGCCAGCGGCATGAATACCGTCACCGTGTGTTCCGACCTGTTGCGTTCCGGCGGCTATACCCGGCAGGCGCAGTACCTGCGCGTCCTCCGCGAGGCGATCGAACAAACCGGAGCGGACAACCTGGATGACTTCATCCGCGCCCACGCCGGCCTTGGCTCCGTTCCGCTGCGCCAGGCCGCCCGCGCCAACCTCGCCACCTATGCCGGAAACGTGGCCCGGCAACCGGCCTACCACGCCGCGACCTACGACCGGGCCCACACCAAGTCCCAGCGGCCGCTCGGCCGGTTCGATTGCATCAAGGCCCCCTGCACCGAGGCCTGCCCGGTCGAGCAGGATGTGCCGCATTATATGCGGTTCGTAAAGGCCGGCCGGTTCGACGACGCAGCCCGCGTGGTGCGCCGCGACAACACGATGCCCTGCATTCTCGGCCGCGCCTGCCACCATCCGTGCCAGCCGCGCTGTGTGCGCACCCACCTCGACCAACCGGTGGCGATCCGCGAGATCAAACGCTTCATCATGGATCATGCAACCGTGTCCAGCATGCCCGCCTTCCTGCACCCGGAACGGATTGCCGTCGTCGGGGCCGGACCCTGCGGCCTGGCCGCCGCCGACTTCCTCAGCCGCGCCGGCTACCCCGTCACCATTTTCGATGCACGCGACCGAGAAGGCGGCATGGTCGCGAATTCCATCCCCGGCTACCGCGCCTCGGACGCCGCGCTCGACAAGGACCTCGCCTTCCTCGAACAACGGGGCATCGAGGTACGCCACCAGCAGCGCGGGGGTGTGGATTTCGACCTCGACAGCCTGCGCCGCGACGGCTTCGCCGCCATCGTGCTCGCCGTCGGGGCTCAGCAGGCCGGAACCCTCGATACCGGAGGACGCACCGTGCACGGACTCTGGGACTCGCTGACCTTTCTACGCGCCTGCCGTGAAGGCCATGCCCCGGACATCGGCAACCGCGTCGGCATCGTCGGCGGCGGCGATGTCGCCATGGATTGCGCCCGCACCGCCTGGCGCCTCGGCGCGGAGGAGGTCGCGGTGATCTACCGCCGCACCCGCGACGAAATGCCCGCGCAGTATGACGAAGTGCATGGCCTGATCGAAGAGAACATCCCGGTGCGCGAATTGCGCGCCCCGCTGGCCCCGCTCGACCACGAGGGGGTGCTCACCGGCTTGCGCTGCGCGGTGATGGAACTGGGCGAACCCGATGCCAGCGGCCGCCGCCGCCCGCGCCCCATCCCCGGCCAGACCGAGGACATCGCGCTTGATACCATCATCGTCGCGATCAACCAATCCGGCGATTTCGACTGGCTGACCCGCGCCGGCCTCGAGCTGAATGACCAAGGCTACCTCCGCACCGATCCGGAAACCCTGGCCACGTCCCGTCCCGGCGTTTATGCCGGCGGCGATGCCATCGGTGATGGACCGGCCACGATCGTCAAGGCGCTGGGCGACGGCAAACGCATCGCCCACTCCATCCGCCGCCTGTTTGAAGGCAACATCGAGCCGGAACCGCCGATCTCGGACATGCCCACCTCCGACCGTTTCGAGCTTCAGATGCGCCGCGCCCACCGCGTGGCACCCGTTCCGATTCCCGAACGCCCGGCGGAACGTCGCCGGGATTTCGAGGAAGTCGTGCTAACCCTCGGGATCGCCGATGCCCGCGCCGAAGCCGCCCGCTGCCTCGATTGCGACCAACTCTGCAGTTACTGCGTCGGTGTCTGCCCTAACCTCGCCCTGTTCACCTATGACCTCAAACCGTTCGACGTCACCCTGCCCACCGGTTATGTGCACGCGGGACGATGGATGACCACGGGCGGAACGACCATTGCCATCCGCCAACCGCACCAGGTGGCGGTCCTCGCCGACTTCTGCAACGAGTGCGGTAACTGCACCACCTTTTGTCCCTCGGCCGGCCGTCCCTACCGCGACAAACCACGCCTGTACCGCACCGAGTCCGAATTCGAGCAACAATCCGACAACGCCTTCATGGTGGTCCGCCTGCCCAACGCCGACCGCGAAATCCGCGGCCGCTATGCCGGCACCACCCACCGCCTGATCCTCGGCTCGGTTTTCCGCTACACCTCCCCGCAGGTGGAGGCGGCCTGGTCGGAACACTGGGAACTGCTGGCCATCGCCGGGCGCGACACCGGTTCGGCCGACCCCGTGCCGGTGGACCTCGCCCCGGCCGTGGAATTGGCCGCACTCGCGCTCGGCCTGCGCGAATCGATGCCGTTCTTCCCCCTTCCGAAAGCGACACCATGAGCACGACACTGATCACCAACGCCACCCTGGTCACCTTGAATGCCGAGGGTTCGATCATCTCCGGCGGATCTGTGCTGATCGACGGAACCACCATCGCCGCAGCCGGAAATCTGGATCACCTCCGCGCCGACACGGTCATCGATGCCGGCGGCCGCGTCGTCATGCCCGGCCTGATCAACGTCCACCACCACCTCTACTCGACCTTCGCGCGCGGATTCGCCGCGCCCGGCGAACC
>CALBHI010000423.1 GCA_937894535.1 uncultured Verrucomicrobiota bacterium | reverse complement strand
CGGCAGTTCCACCATGCTTTCGCGCTGGCCGCGGAGCATCGCCTCGTCGGCCTCGGTCACCTTTGCTTGATCGGCATTCAGCCCGGCATCACTCAGCCAGGCATGGGTTTTCGCGGCCCGCTCGAAACCGGCGATACTGCGGTCAATTTCCTCCAGCAGTTCCTTGGTCGCCTCGGTAGCGCCTTCGTTTTCCGCGGCTTGATCCAGCGTGAAATAGGTGCCGCGTTCCTCCTTGATCAACATCCCCTCCTCTTCCGCGATGCCTTGGAGTAGCCGGGCGGTCATGGCCTCGCTGGAGGTGATGTTGCCCAAGGTGTTGGGCACAAAGGTCAGCCGGGAGCGTTGGCGCTCGTACTTGGCGATCAGGCGCAGCAGGATACGTTCCTCGAAGGATTGGGTCAGGTAGAGGTAGCGGACGGTGGGGTCGAGGGCTTGTCCGTAGCGGTCGATGCGGCCATTGCGCTGCTCCAAGCGGTTGGGATTGAATGGCAACTCGACGTGGATCAGGTGGTGACAGCGTTGGTGCAGGTTAAGACCTTCACCGGCAGCATCGGTGCTAACGAGGACTAGTTTCGTGCCGGACCGGAACCGGGCAGTCTTCTGGGTGCGCTTCGCGTCATCGTCCTCCCCTGACAACGCAAAGACCTCGCCAATACCTGCCTTTTCTAGAAAAGCCAACAACGCCTGCTGGGTGGTTGTGTATTCGGTAAACACGAGGACATTGGCGCTGGGTTCATCGGTACGGATGCGGCGGATTTCCGCCAACACCGCGTCGAACTTGGGATCGGCGGTCATGGCCCGGTCGGCCAGATCCAGCAGCGACGACAGCCCCTCGCTTAAACCACTAGCCTGCTTAAGCTTGCGCTCGCCGGAACGAATTTCTTTTTGCAGAAGGAGCAGGGATTGAGCCAGATCTTCGGCCTCCAACTGTTCTCGTTCGGCTTCTTCCTCGGGACTCAGAGCGCCAAACTGTTCCAGCTTCCGGTTATAATCCTTGAGGGTGCGAAGCCGTTGCCGTTTGGAATCCTGATCCTCTTCGCGGGTATTGACCAATTCCGCGATCCGGCTAGAGACAACGTGAAGGGTGGATCGGCAGGCGGCCACACTGGATACGCTTCGCTTGAGCAAGGCGATGAATGACAGCACGTCCTCGTAGCGACGGCTGCGGAGGGCTTTTTTGATTTCCGGGGCGATTAGTTCGATCAATCCCCGCTGAAGGGCTCGGAAGTGGGCGTAATCTCCGCCTGAAGCAGTCACCGGAACAGGCAAGACAACGCGGCGCTTAAAGCGGGGTTCGCCGGTCAACGGGTCCTTGATGTGGTCTTTCAGGCGGCGTACCACGTGATGCTGGTACCGCAAGCCCCGCAGGCCGCCGCGGCCATCGACCAGCGAATAATCCAGTAGTTCGCAGAGCGAAGCGAAGGACCGATCATTGCCATCGTGCGGGGTGGCGGTGGCCAGCAGGAGGCAATCACAGCGGCGGGAGAGGACTTCGGCCATACGGCGACGCAGGGAGTCCTCGCGTTCGCCAGAGATGCCCAAGTCCATGCAGTGATGGGCCTCATCGATCACGACCACGTCGTAGGTCGCCCGTTCGAGCAGATCGAGGATCGATTCCTGTTTGAGGAAGTCCACCGAGGCCAGACCGATGCCGATATGATCAAACGGATTGGCGCCCAGCTCCGTGCTTTTTCGGATTTCATCCAGCTTGGCCCGGTCGATTATTGTCGCTCTGAGTCCGAAACGCTCCAGCAGCTCGGTCTTCCATTGTTCCAGCAAGGGGCCGGCTGGCGAAACGACGAGGATACGATGAGCGATCCGGCGGGCCATCAATTCGGTCAGGATGAGACCGGCTTGGATGGTTTTACCGAGGCCGACGCCGTCGGCCAGCAACAGGCGCGGACGGCTCATACGGATGGCGCGAAGAACCGGAACAAGCTGATAGGGTTCAACCTTCAAGCGGCCGGGTTGGGTGGAAAGAATGGCATCACCGCCCAGCGCCTGTTCCAGCAGGAACGCTTGATGATACACCAACCAGTTGGATAACGGCGCGGCCTTGGCCGGCTTCATGTCATGCTGAACCGGATGGACGGGCTCAAAAGGATGCAGCAGATCCACTTCCATGCCCACGAAAGCGCCATCCAAGCCCCGTAGACGGAAAAGCGTTTGCCCTCCCAT
The DNA here is from genome assembly GCA_937894535.1 of uncultured Verrucomicrobiota bacterium. Lineage (GTDB taxonomy): Bacteria > Verrucomicrobiota > Kiritimatiellia > CAIVKH01 > CAIVKH01 > CALMUP01. Next base: position 1,384 of record CALBHI010000423.1, on the reverse strand, counting down.
GGGTTGGGTCATGACGACCGCCCAGCGGGCATCTCGAGCGCGAACCTCAGTCCCTGATAGCAACACCTCCATGGTCAAGGGATTGTATGTTTCGGGAAAACGATTACCAGAAAGAACTCGCGAGAATGATCCCCCTGGCAAGCCACGTAACGGCAGATCTATCGGAGGGATTTTCGAGGTCCATGCTTGCCAAAAACGGATATGAAAAGGTTAATGGTGCCTGCATCGTATCTGCGGGAGGAGACATGATCCACGAAACCATTTTGCGCGAGCAATTGCCGGAGGTCTTTGGTCAATGCGATGTTCCAGAGGATTGGCGAACAGACTTCGACCTTGTAGCCATCCCGGATCCAGAGCAAGATGTTGAAAGCCGCACAAAAGAGCCAGGGCATCCTGACCCGTTTTTCGACGCATTATCCGAAACCATCTCAGGCCTTCGATATCCAGTCGCCATCGAACAGGGCGCCATGGCTCAACTGGTAACGTTGTTTGGTCGAGTGCCTAGGCCGGGAGCACCGATTACGGCCGAAAACGATGGATGCCCACCGCCACCGGATGCCCTGGCCTTCTATTTACCCTTTCATTACTACCCGACCTGGTGGGGCATCTACATCACCGTCGATGGCCTCCTCCATTTAACGGAGGTGTTTTCCACCATGGGAAATCATACGTTCCCCAGGCATCACTATGGATTAGCCGCCCGTTTTTTTCTCTATGCCCATGAATTTTACCATTATCGAATCGAGTCGTTGGCGACACGTATCGAGGTGACGCATCGCCGCCCGGTTTATATTGATGGTTTTGAACGGCATTACCGCAACACCCTGAACTATTCGCCCACCGAATGCCTTGAGGAGGCGTTAGCCAACGGGTATGCATACGAACGGCTGCAACTCAAACTCAAGAATGATCCGGCTTTCCGGGATCACATGCAGGCCATCACCTTGCAGTACATCAAGACATCTCGACCTCCCTATCAACGAGGTCACGCGTTCCGGACGTATGCGGCGCGAAAGAAAGGCGAGTGCTTGTGGGTAGAGGATAGTCATCACGAGACATTCCCACAGCTAAAGAAGTTAAAGCCCACGATATGGGAAACGGGCGGCTCATTCAGCCGGGGGTTCGGGGATATTCGAAGTCGCATACAATACATCCTACCAAGGCCGTCCATGCTTAAGCACCGCATCAACCTGAAACCATAACGCACCACACGCTACCATGATTCATCGTCTCCATTGCGGTCGAACCGGGCATGCATTCAAGGGCGGGAGGTCGCATGCGTTTGGGAAGCCGCGGGTAATGGTGATACGGGGGTGGCTGCATAACCGGAAATTTGCCGATGCGCGAACCCCCGAGTTCTTGTAAGTCACCAGCAGCAAGGAGC
>CALBHI010000422.1 GCA_937894535.1 uncultured Verrucomicrobiota bacterium | reverse complement strand
TGACCGCGCCATCGGAGAATGCCCGCGAGCCGGCGATCTTGAACGCCACCTCGGAGGAATCCACATCGTGGTACGTTCCATCCGTGATGCGAACCTTGGCATTGATGACCGGGAAGCCGGCCAGCACCCCCCGGTGCAAGCCCTCAAGTACCCCCTTCTCGACGGCGGGAATGAAATTGCGCGGGATGGCCCCGCCGACAACCTCGTTCACGAACCACTCCGGATCCTCCGGATCCCGCGCTTCCACCTTCAGGTACACCTCACCGTATTGACCACGACCACCGGATTGCTTCTTGTGCTTGTAGTGCCCCTCGCCCCGGCCGGTGACCGTTTCCTTGTAGGCTACTTTGGGAATCTGCAGCTCGACATCCACGTTGCTGCGCTTGCGCATGCGGCTGACCGCGATATCGAGATGGATGTCACCCATGCCGGACAGGATCAGCTCATGGGTCTCGGTGTTGCGCTCCAGGTGCAAGGTCGGATCCTCCTCGACCACGCGGTGCAAGCCGATGCCGATCTTGTCGTCGTCGCCCTGGGTCTTGGGCACAACCGCTACCGACATGACCGGTTGCGGAAACTGGATGGGCGCCAGGGTGATGTCTGATCCGGGAGCACACAAGGTGTGATTGGTCCCGGTGGCTTTCAGCTTAGCCAGCGCAACCACCTGACCGGCGGTGGCGACAGCAACGGTTTCATCCTTCTTGCCGTTGAACATGTGGAGGGGTCCCACCCGTTCCTTCTGGTTCTTGTCCACATTGAACACCTCGGAGTCGGCACGCAACGTTCCGCCGAATACCCGGACGAACTGCAACTGACCGATGAACGGATCGTTTACCGATCGCCACACCAGACCGCAGAACGGGGCATCGGGATCGACCTTGACGGGTTTGCCCGCGGCATCGACCGGCTCGCGATCCAACGGGGACGGGAACAAGCGCGACAGTTCGTCGAGCAACTCGGACACCCCCACCCCCTTGAGTGCCTCGGTCTCAAATACGGGCACCAGATGGCGCCGCTTGACCGCGACCCGTAATCCGGCGGTCAGTTCATCATGGCTGAGGTGCTCGCCGCTCAGGTATTTTTCCAGCAATGCCTCGTCTTCCTCCGCGGCATCCTCTTCCAGAACGCCCATCGCAGCCTCCGCCTCCTCGGTCAACTCTTCCGGCACGTTTCCTTCAGCCAGGATATCAATAATGGCTTGGCGGTTATGGGTCGGCAGCTCCACGGGTACACACTTGCGACCCCACGCTTGTTGTAGGCTGGCCAACACCGTATCGAAACCCGCGTTTTCCTTGTCGAGGCCGGTGATCACGATTCCGCAGGGAAGTTTCAACGTTTCGCACAGCCGCCAGGCCCGGATGGATCCGACCTGAATCCCGGAAACGGCATCAATGGCGATCAGGGCGGCATCCGCCACCCGGGCCGCTGCCACGGCCTGCCCGAAGAGGTCGAGGTAACCGGGCGTGTCGAGCAGGGTCAGATCCAGCGGCTGTCCCTCCTTCGTGGTCGTACGGACATGAAAGGGCTTGGCGAAAATGGAAATCTTGCGTTCGCGTTCCTCCTCCGTCCAATCCGCCATGCTCGACCCATTGGCCGTTAGACCAAGACGGTCGTTTTGTTTGGCATGGAACAGGATGGCATCGACCAGGGAGGTTTTGCCGCTTCCGGTATGGCCCAGAATCACGACGTTGCGGGTGGAGGTCACAGGCGACTGCGTCATGCTGATTCCCTTTCGTAGGTACCGACCGCTCATCGCCGCCGGTGCTCGATAGATACACCACGCAAAGCACGACGGGCAAGGATTTTACCTGACTGAATGAATGACCTGTTGCCGTGCTAGGCAAAACCCCGATGTGCCGCGGAGGGCCGGTCGATCATCCGAATTGCGCCCGGAACTGGCGCAACTCATCTTTGACGGCATCGAGTTCGGCCCGCAGCGCGGCGGTCTCCGTTTCCAACCGGGCCAGCCGGTCGGCTGGCCCCGCGCGTTCCACCGCGGCCATTCCGGGCGTCCGGTCGTCCGGGGCATGATCCACTGTTCCCACCGTCGGCATACCACCGAGCAGGTGCTGGTACCGCGCCTCCTTGTGGCCCGGCATGCGCGGCAGCAGCACAATCCACGGCCCGTCCGGACGTGTTTCAAGTTCCTTGAGGGCCGCTCCCACCTCGTCCGAACCGGTGAACGGATGCATGCGCTCGGCGCGATGCCGCAACTCCCCGGGGGTTTGCGGCCCGCGCAACATCAATTCGCACAGGAGGGCGCGTTCCGCCGGCGTGAAAAAATACTGTTCCGTCAACCGTTGGCGAAACCTGGGCACGCGGCTGTCCGCTCCGGACACCAGCGCGGCCAGGCGCTTTCCCTCGCGCAGCAGATCGAGGTGAAACGACACGGTTGACTCGTCGTAGGCCGTGACCGGATCACGGCACGACTTCTGGTTGCAGGCATTCACCAGGGCATTCAGAGTCATGGGATAGTAATCCGGCGTGGTGACTTCCTTTTCCAGCAACGCACCTAGAATGCGGATTTCCTCGGGTGTCAGAACGATATCCATCGGTTTGTCTCCATCCGTCCAATGCCTGGACCGGTCGCTTCGAAGGTTGTCCAGTCCCTGGACATCAACCAGGGAAATGAGGCGCCACCACGCCGACGATCGCCGCATGCACGGCGGCAGCGCTGGCAATCACCCCGCGGTTATCGGCCAAGGTACGTCCACGACCGAAATTCAGCGGAACACCGCCTACATCGCTCACGGTACCGCCGGCTTGTTCCACCAGCAAAACGCCGGCGGCATGGTCCCAGATTTTCTCCCGGTACGTGGCCTTGGTCGGCAAGCGCAGGTACACATCCGCCTCTCCGGAGGCAACCGCGGCATACTTGGCCTGGCTATCCATCCGGACCGGTGCCCGGTGTATGCCCAACGCACCGGCAATGACGGCGGACACATCGTGGGCGGAGTGTCCCGACTCAACGGATTCACACATGACCAGGTCATGGGTGCGGGTGACCGACGATACACGCAACACACGCACCTCACCACCCGTCATCGGTTGCGCGAATGCCCCCGACGCCGTGGCATGGCAGATCCACCCCGTGGCCGAACCACCATCCAACACGGAAAGGCGGAGGCGCGGACAACCCAGCACGCCGAGCACCGGACGCCCCTGCTCGATCAACGCCAGGGCGATGGCATACTGATCACCACGCAGGAACCCTTTGGTGCCATCGATCGGATCGAGCGTCCAGAATCGCCCCGCCGCACCACCGGCATGACGACCGCGACCGATGTGTTCAACCACCGAAGCCATGGTCCAGCCGGAGGAGGCCTCGTCCAAGGCCCGCATCAACGTGGACGACAGCACGTGGTTGTCCGGATTCGCCAGATCATCGGCATCCTCCTCCGCCACGATCGGATCGCGGGGAAAAGCGGCGGCCAACGCGCGGTGGATGATCGCCTGAACCCCGTAATCCGCAACCGTCACCGGCGACGCATCCGCCTTGGTCATCGCGCCATCCGGCGTCAGCCCCGCAGCAACATGCTCTGCCAGGGCCATCGCCTCGTGCACTGCAGCCATGGCCACTTGAAGTTCCGTATCGTACATGATCGCCTCCGCACGGACCCGGCGCACCAACGCCGGATATCCCGATGGCCAAGACATAACAAACACCACCGCGTCAGGGAATCACTTTTCCATGCGGATCAACGCTGGCTCCCGTGGCATCGCGTTCCAGCTTGCGCCGCATGTCCTCGTTGGTCACATGTTCCAGCGTCTCGGAGGTGGCGTGGACATGATCGGCCGGCAGTTGCACCTGCTGGTGTAGATACACCTCCCACAAGCGATGGTCACGAAT
>CALBHI010000421.1 GCA_937894535.1 uncultured Verrucomicrobiota bacterium | reverse complement strand
CCGCACGCAAGGCCGCCAAAGCGGCTTGCGCCTGATGGGCCGCCTGCTCAACCTGGACCAACCGGACCGACCACGCGGCTTCCTTCTGCTGGTCTGCCAACTGGCGCTCCTGCTGGTCGCGCTGCTGCTGCTCGACCAGACTGGCCGCCTTCCGCTCAAACTCTTCGATGCGGGCGCGCAAGGCGCGCTCCACCTGATCCGCCTGTTCTTCCGCCGAACGCCGGTGGGCGGCAACCTGGTCACGTTCGGCCGTGGCTTCGGAAAGCTTGGTCTCAAGCTCATGCACCCGTTTAACCAGGTCCTTTTCCTTCGCCCCAAGCTCCGCCCCCGCCCGCTCCAATTGCGCGGTTAATTCGGACTCGCGACGGGTCAGCGCACTGCTCAAGGCCGACTCCCGGGATTTCCACTCGTCAAGGGCCTTTACGTGGTCGGCCAGCCTGGCCGACAAGGTGACTTTTTCGGCCTCAACTGCCGCCTGCTGCCGCCTGGCCGCTCCAAGTTCAGCCTCCAGTTGCTGAACGCGCGCACGAACCTGATCCGAGGCCGCCCCGTCCTCCCGCTCCCGGTCCTTCCATGCCCGTTGCTGATGTGCAAGGGCATCCTCAAGCCGCTTCACCTGCGCCTGGGCAGCATCACGTTCGCGCGTCAAACCGGCCAACTGGGCGCGCAAGCCTGCAAGCTGGTCTACATGATCCGACATGGTTGCATCATGTGCGGGAGCGGGAGCAACCGGGGATGGCAACGACGACACCAGTTCACCAATGGAAGCGGCTGCACCGGTTCGGCGGTTGTGCGCCGGGCTTTCCGGTGGAACCAGGCCGAGATCGAGGAAATCGTGCAGGGCGGCCGCCGGAAATGGCCCGAAACGCCGCCCATCCGTTGCCTCCACGACCCATTCCATGCCCAGTTCAGGAATCGTTTCGGCCAACACCCATTCCGACTGATCCACACTGAGTTGATGCTCGGGGGCAATGCGGCCCTCTTCCCCCCAACTCCTCAGCTCATCCATGGAAATCGGGCCATAGACCTCCTGGTCTTCGATCCGCAAGAACCAGGCACCCTGGGGTGGTTGGCTCATCTCGTCTTGGGTCTTCTCTGTCATGCGAACATCCACGCAAAACGCCGCCACGATCGATTGCCCGCTCCGGGCGATAGCTACTTCGAAACAATGCGCAGCGGAACGGTCTTTGTGCTGCTGCCACCGGTTGCCTGATCCGTCACCTTGATCTGAAGGATGTACTCACCGGCATCAAGTTTTTCAGGTAAACGCAGATACTGGACCAGGAAAAAGTCGCGCCGGGCGTTGCGCGACACATCGGAAATCTCCACCGGTTGTTCCGACCAGATGGGCTTCTCGCGTCCGAAAGAACGCTCTTTGATCAGGGAGAGTTCCTGAACCAACCGCACCACGTACCGGCCATCCGCCTGCCGCTCGGAACGGTAATGCTCCAGTTCGGTATAAAACAGGATGTTCGGCAATTCTCCCCGGCGGAATTCATACACCTCGAACGGCTGGAAAGAACCATAACCACTGACCGCCCGGCATAGCCAAGCCTGGCTGATCGATACGGTCTTCATGGCGTTGATGGAATCAGCCAACTGGTTGGCCGCATCCGACAACACCGCCCGGTCCGCCCCCGGGTCCATGGCACCCAGTTGACGGCTGATATTGGCAAAAAAGGTCTGGTACCCCAGCAACAGTTCGCGATCAGCCTCTGCCAAAACAGACAGGTCTTCGTCACTGAACGAAGCGGTACGGCCGAATAGCGGCAATCCCGCCTTGGCGATGTAGGGACGAATACCGCCGCCCCGGGCAGCGATTTCACCACTGATGGTAGCATCCACCCGATCCATGAGTTCCGGCGCGCTTAAGACGCGATCAACCACCCGCTCGACTTCCTTTTCAACGATCACTTCAACCGGCTTCTCCACCTCGACAATACGTTCCACTTCCTTCTCGACAATCACCTCGACCGGCTTCTCGACCACCTTCTCGACGATCACTTCCACCTGCTTCTCAACCACCACCTCAACCGGAACTTCGACGATCTTTTCAACCTCGCGCTCGACGATCTTTTCAACAATCACCTCGACCGGCTTTTCAACGACCTTCTCCACCACGACCTCGACCGGCCGCTCCACGATCTTCTCCACAATCACTTCAACCGGCTTCTCGACAATCTTCTCGACGACAACTTCCACCTGCTTCTCGACAATCACTTCGACCGGCTTCTCGACCTCAACGATTTTTTCAACTTCCTTCTCAACAATCACCTCGACCGTTTTCTCCACCTCCACGATCTTTTCCACCGGGACTTCAACAATCCGCTCGACCTCCCTCTCAACCACCACTTCAACCGGTTTTTCCACCACGATGGTGCGTTCGGAGATGGCACCCTGCACGTCCGCGACCATGGATTTGATTTGCTGCAAATCCCCCGGCACCGTGGCCAGTTCATCAGGCAGGAAGTTCGGGATATTGGAGTACACCAATCGCTTTTCCGGACCAGCCGGCATCGGCTCCGGCATGGACTCGCCATCGGCCATGACGATGGAAGACGGTGGCATCACCGGTGTGATGGCCGTATTGGCACGGATAAGCCCGCCCCCAACCACCGGTGCATCCTGTGCCGGAACGCCTCCATCACCCGCCGTCGATACCGCCTCGGCGGGCAAAGGTTGGGTCGAGCGACAAGCTACCCCGACGAGCAGGATAAACGCCATGAATCCCGAAAACACGATGCGCACGATCGCTTGAACCTTCACCATGATCTTCTCCTCAATCCCGCTACGTTGCCCGGGGCCCGATGCTGCATAGAGCCCTTGTTTACTGGGTAAAAATTGCGATGGCACCTTGCATAATGGGGCCGGAAAAGGCAAGTACGAAACACCCGCCAACAAGGGTCACCGCGACGACATTCGCACAGGAATACGCTTCGTCGCCACCTGATTGGATGCAAGGTCCGTAACCGTAATCGCGAGTTCATAGCGGCCCGGCTGAACCGAGGGCGGAATCAACACGTATTGAGCGAGAAAAAAGTCCCGGCGTTGATTACGCGACTCATCCACGATACGCGCCGGCTTTTCACTCCAAACCGGGCGATCACCACCTTCAGCATACAGGGCTATTTCCTGCGTCAGATTAACCCGAAAACGGCCATCTGCCTGCCGACGCGGAAGGAAGTCCGAAATCTCCGTGTACAACAAAACCGGCTCCTTGCTCCCGATGCGAATTTCGTTTTCGGACAATGCATCGTAAGCACCAAAACCTTCGATCGCCCGGCACAACAACGCCTCCGGTATGGAGAGAACAGGTCCGGGAGGTGCAGGCTCAGAACGCTTCACCATGGCCATCAACTCGGCGCGCTCCGCACCACGGCCCTGCAACCACTCACCAGCCCGCGCCATCACCAACCGGTCACTGACCGGTACCGGCACCTCGACCAGCTTCTCGACTTCAACCACCCGATCGACCGGAACTTCAACAATACGCTCCACCACCACCTCGACCGGCTTCTCTACCTCGACGATCTTCTCGACGATGACTTCGACAGGCTTCTCCACCTCGACGATCCGCTCCACCTCGACAAGTTTCTCAACCGGAACTTCGACGATCCGCTCAACCATCACCTCGACCGGTTTCTCGACTTCAACCACCCGATCGACCAGAACCTCAACAATACGCTCGACCACCACCTCGACCGGCTTCTCTACTTCGACGATCTTCTCGACGATGACTTCGACAGGCTTCTCCACCTCGACGATCCGCT
>CALBHI010000420.1 GCA_937894535.1 uncultured Verrucomicrobiota bacterium | reverse complement strand
TGGAGTTGTTTGTGCAGGCCGCGAAGGACCGCAACGACGTGCTGGACCATCTGTTGCTGGTCGGTCCGCCCGGCCTCGGCAAGACCACGCTGGCCTACATCGTCGCCGAGGCGATGGGGGTGAACATCAAATCGACCTCCGGCCCGGTCATCGACAAGCCGGGCGATCTCGCCGGCATGCTGACCAACATGGAGCGGGGCGACATCCTGTTCATCGACGAGATCCACCGCCTGCCGCGCACCGTCGAGGAGTACATGTACTCGGCGATGGAGGACTACGTGATCGACATCATGATCGACCAGGGCGCGAATGCCCGGTCGGTCCGGCTGAACATCCCGAAGTTCACCCTGATCGGCGCGACCACGCGCAGCGGCCTGCTCTCGGCCCCGCTGCGGTCGCGCTTCGGGTTGACCAACCGGCTGGATTACTACGATGCCGCGGACTTGAAGAAGATCGTGCACCGGTCGGCGCGGATCCTCAACGTGGACATCGACGAGGAGGGCGCGGTCGAGGTGGCCCGGCGCTCGCGCGGCACCCCGCGCATCTCCAACAACCTGCTGCGCTGGGTGCGCGATTATGCCCAGGTCAAGGCGGGGAACAAGATCGACCGTTCGGTTGCGGACAAGGCGCTCTCGATGCTCGACATCGACGAACACGGGCTCGACGAGATGGACAAGCGTATCCTCGAGACCATCCTGCACAAGTTCTCTGGCGGGCCGGTCGGCATCAACTCCCTCGCGGTATCGGTCGGGGAGGAATCCGGCACCCTCGAGGAAGTCTACGAGCCGTTCCTGATCCAGGAAGGCTACCTCAAACGCACCCCGCAAGGCCGCGTCGCCACCGAACGCTGCTACGAGAAATTCGGCCTCAAGCCCTCCACCCGGCAAGGCGAACTGCTGTAAACCGGCCTCTGGGGGGGCGGTTCAGGCGTTGGCACGCCGGAACCGATGCTACAATGACACGGGCCTGTTTCCGGTCTACTCGGTCGATATCCGCCAGTACTGCTGGATCACGGCAGGCACGGAATCGGTATACGAGTTGAATCCGATCCCGGTTGGGATTTGGGTGGCCATGGAGGAAAACCCTTCCAGAAGGTTGGTGGCTGTGTAGAGGGTGTGGGGCCGATTGGCAATGGCCCACCAATCGAGGACCACGGTGTCGGCGGTGGAACCTTCCGCGGCATAAAGGGTCGGCAGTGCGAAGCCGTACACCACCATATTGAAGTCGGTTCCGTTCCAGACGCCCAGAGATTCAACCTGATCATAAAACAAGGTGCCATCCGCCTCGGTGTCACCGATGTAGAAGAATTTCCCGTCGCCGCCATGGGGTGCGGCGGCTGCTTCGCTGGCAAAGGGGCCCATTCCCTTCTGGAAAACCCGGGACCGCGTGGTTTGCCGGGTATCCAATCCCACGATCAGTTCCGCCCCGGCCGAGACACGCCAGTTCAGTCCGGTGAACGTCACGCGCATGATGCGGGGCGGGGTGGCTTCATTGGTGTCCGAGGATCGCACGTATCGCTCCGGGCGATCGATTCTGGCGTCCAGGGGATGATAGTTCGCATAGGAGTCGAGGTGGAGTTGCGCTCCGTTTTTCAAGCGTTGGAGCGGAGATCCATCGGTGGTGCCTCCGATCAGGCGCATATTCGCCCCGTTCTCCAATTCCTCCGTGGTCGGGTAGGAACCTACCCAGAAGTCGATGCGATCAATCTGGTACTGGTCAATGCCTGTCCGGGGTGCCAAGGTGAAGGTGTCCGCGCCCATGTACCAGATGGCATTGTCAGCGTCGTACACCCAGGCCCATCCGATGTTCTTGGGATACCCGTTCCAGTTGTTGATGTTGGTGGCGGCGACCACTCCGAGGCCGCGGTCATAGAGCACATCGCCGCCATCAGGCGCCGGAACAGGAACGCCGTACACCGCCATGTTGAAATCGGTTCCATTCCAGATACCCAGGTAGTCAATTTGCTCGTACGACAGAGTGCCATCCAGCTCGGAATCGCTCATGCGAAAGAACCGGCCATCGCCGCCATACGGGATGGCGGCGATGTCATTGGTAAAAAAACCCATCCCCATTTGAAACACTTGGGCTCGGTTGGTTTGCCGATTATCCAGCCCGATGATCAGTTCGGTATCGGCGGGGACGTACCAATTCAAGCCGGTGAAGGTGACCCGCATGATACGGGGCGGATTCGGCTCATTGCTGAAGGCCGCGCGCACGTAATTCTCAGGGCGATCGAGGATGGTATCCTTGGGATGGTAGTTCGCATACGAATCGTTGAAAAGGTAGGCCCCGGTTTTTAAGCGGGTCAAGTTGGCGCCACCGGTGGTTCCACCGATCAGGCGCAAATCAGCGCCGTGATTCAACTCCTCCAAGGTTCGGTAAGAACCGACCCATAGATCAATGCGGTCAATCCGGTAATGGGTCACGCCCGGTTCGGGGGTGATCGTGAAGGTGTCGGCGCCGATGTACCATACATCATTCGAGTAAACAAAGGCCCACCCAATGTTTTTGGGGTACTGGTTCCAGTTGTTCACATGTCCGGGAGAGATCAACTGGAGGCCTCGGTCGTACAAGAGTTCGCCGCGTACCGTCAACGTGCCGAACAAACCGACCAACAGTGCCAACCACGTTTTCGTGTTCATTGCGCCGTCCCCTTGTTTGTAGTTCTGGTATAGGCCCAGGTGTTGACGACTACAACGGTTATCGGTCCGTTTGGGGCGGATTAGATTACCCTAAATGAGGTAATGCACTTCTTGGCCGCGTTGTGTCTGGGTGCGTGTGGGCGTTGCGCGCACGATCGGCGTGACACGCGCCAGTGTCCGCTGTTTTTTGATCAGTAACCAGCCCGTGCGCTACTACTTGGCGCAGCGGAAGCCGATGAAGGGGAGGTTGTCTTTTCCAGTGCGCTTTTTTCACGTCCACGTCCAAGCGGGGAAGCATATTAAAACATAAAACATGGCTTGATGCTCCGGTGTCGGTGTAGGTGTAGCCGCGGTATGGCAACAAAAGTACGAATTCAGTTTCAGGGGGCGCTGTACCATGTATTCAACCGGCGAATCGACCGGCGGTATTTGTTTTGGGATGATCGGGATCTGGCGTATTTTCTGGATAGTATGGCCTTGGGTGTGGATCGCTTTCATGGCGAGATTCATGCCTACAGCATGATGACCAATCACTAACACCTGATGGTGGGTACGCGCGGGGCAATATCAGTCACTTCATGCAGAGTGTGCAGACGCGGTATGCCGGCTTTTTCAATCTGCGACAACGCAGCAGCGGGTATGTGTTTCAGGGGCCGTATAGAGCCAAACTGGTTGAGGGTGACGCCTACTTGCTGGCGATGAGTCGGTACCTCCAACTTAACGCTGTCCGCCTGGCCTGGAACAAGGATCGCCCGCTGCGGGATGTGGTTGATGATATGCGTTCGTATCCGTGGAGTAGCTACCGTGATTACATCGGGCGTGTGAAGCGCAAGGGATGGATGATGTATGCCGCGGTCGCATTTGATAACGGTCCCCGCTGAACTGGTCCCGGATACATTGTTGGAGGTGCTTGGGATTGCGCGGACCGAGCTGACCCGCCGCCGCGGTTCGGCCTGGGCGGCGGGGAGTGGCCGCTGACATGTTATGTACCTATGCCGGTATGACACAAGCCGCGGCGGCGCGTGAATTGGGCATGGGAACCGGTGCATCCGTGAGCATCCGTCGCAAGGTGCTTATGCATGATCGAGCAAAAGACCTCCACCTGAGTCGCCGATAGTTATAGTCGACGGGAAATCACCAATTAAATTTGTAATAACCGCACCCTGTCTCTATTCTGTTGCGAACATCAGCAAGGAGGAGGCGATGTGGCTAAACTAACCCTGAAGAAGCAAAGTGAACCGCCTTCGGCAACTGCGGAAAACGAAGATCTGTCCTTCCGTCCGATCTTCATCAAGTCGCCACCGCCTCGTAGGCGGTCATGGTTGACTGTCCTGTTGTTAATACTGTTTGTACTTGCAGGTGTGATGACTGGTGGCGCGTATCTTCAATACTCCGAAGGCTTGAATAATCGTCGGCTCAACGTGCTTTTTGCGCGGGATGGTGCTCAGCTTGTCGGGCAGGTCTTTTCCTCATTGGATGGCCATGAAATCGACTTGTTGGCGCGTGCCAAGGCCTTTACCCAGCTTGCGGAATCTCACGCCACGCCGGGAGCGGTCGGCGCTCCGATAGCAGCCAAGGCGATTGAGCTAGGTAGCTTGCTCATGACTGCGAGTCAGACGCGAGGCAATTACATAGTCACCCGAAATCGGATTCTTTCCGCGCCTCCCGGGGTGATGGATCGTCACGATCCAGATGCAAAACGCGATGAGCAGGATCGGCGATTATCATTTATGCTGGATCAATCAGTGAATCATCCGTGGAATAAATTTATAAACGATCAGAAATCGCGTGCTTTATATCTGGTGGGCGAGATTGAGCGAATGGAGGCAGCGTTTGAATCTCCGCCGGTGGGATGGGCTCGATGGGTTGCCTTTCTGCAGCATATCTGGACCAATGATTCAACATTGCTGTCCGTTAAGTACTATTTGGGTGTACAAGAGCCTCAGCCTTTGGTGTCTCCTCAACCATGTCTAACATGTCTCGACAAGAAGCGGATTGTTTGTTCGAGTTGCAGAGGGCGAGGCAGCGTTTCTCAAAGCACCAGTGAAGCATGCGAGCAGTGCAAAGGGACCGGGCGTTATGCGAGGAAGCTCTCGAAATCAACAGCGGCATGCCCGTTTTGCAATGGCCAAGGAAATATCAGCCGCTCGGCATCCCAAACCTGCTTGACCTGCAATGGAAGCGGAGTTGTTCGTTGTTCAGCATGCGCGAGAATTGCTGCTCCGTAAAGGGCATGCTTACCGTGCGCAGCGGAAGCCGATAAAGGGGAAGTTGTCTTTTCCGGTACCCTTCTTCGAGTTGGGATTACGCTGGTCGTCGGCGGACCGGGCGTAGGTGGCGAGGTCGTCGTCGTTGCTGAGGAACGAGCCGCCGCGGAATACCCGGCCGTTGCCGGTGTCGGGTCCGGTGGGCTGCCGGGCCGGGGCGGTGTAGTAGTATTTCGCATCGTAGAAATCCTGCACCCATTCGGCGGCATTGCCGGCCATGTGGTACACGCCGTAGGGGCTGTAGGTGGGTAGGTCGGCGACGATCATCGACAGGGCGGCGTCTTCGGGAAGCAGGGCATTGACCGGCCAGGTGCCACGGGGGAGTTGGAAGGCGGGCGGAGGCGGGGCGTTTTTCGGGCGTTGCTCCGGGGGAACCTGCCGGGCCTGGTTGATGCGGGCCGACAGGGCTTGGCGGCCGCCGTTGTTGTTGGCAAACACCTCGGCGGGGCGGGCATCGCCCCACGGATAGAGGTTGGTGGCGATACCGCGGGCGGCTTTTTCCCATTCGGCCTCGGTGGGCAGGCGTTTGCCTTTCCATTTGGCATAGGCGTAGGCATCAAACCAATCCACCCCGACGACGGGCTGGTCGTCGCCGCTGAGTTCCGAGAATTCCCACCCGGCCGGGCGGTGGTTTTTCAGCGGCGGGGCGTCGGGGTGTTCCATCGAGGAGTCACCGGTGGACTCGACATACTCGACGAATTTCCGGTAGTCGGCATTGCTGACCTCGTAGCGGTCGATGGCGAAGGTGTCGACGAAGGTGAGCAGGGCGGGGAAGGTGTCGCTGCCGGGGGTGGCGCCGGGGTTGCCGCGGATGAAGAAACCGCCCGGGATGGTGACCATCTCGCTGGTGTCTTCGGGATCGAGGGTGAACTCCGGCACGGTGGCGCGGTAGGCCTCCATGATGCGTTGTTGCATGCGGAAGAAATACTGAACGTCCATTTCCTGGAACAGGCGGGCGTCGGCGGGTCCGAGTTTGCGGGAACTCGCCTCGGTGCCGATCACACGGGTGAGGAAGAACTGCTGGAAGGCGTTGAGTTCGTCCACCGCCTCGTCGAAGCGTTGCTCGCTCAGCAGGGACGGGGTGCGGTCGGCCATGACCTGGGGAAGGCTGCGGGCGGCGTCGCGCCACGTGATGATGAGGTTGTCGTAGAAGGCCTTCGCGCGGGGATTGGCGTTGTAGGTGGCCTGATCGATGCCGCGGAACTTTTCCTCCATCTCGCGGATCTTCGCATCGGTCTGGTCAAAGCGGAGGATGGTGGCCTGGACCGGGGGGAGCCATTCCCCGTCGATCTTCTGCAGACCACGGCGGTACTGGTCGATCTGCTTGGTGGCGTCGTTCAGCAGGTAGGTCACGGCGGCCGTGGCCTTGTGCCCGGGGGCCTTGTCGAGAAATTCCTGGAACAAGGCGGCCCACGCCGTCAGTTCTGCTTCCGTCGGGGTGGCGTCGAGCTTTTCCTTGAAGCCGACGAGTTTCATGGCGAGCAGGTCCTCGACGTTCTTCTGCTGAACGGTCCTGACGTCGGTGGTCGGGAACTCCTTTTGGAACGCAATACCGCCGCTGCGCACGATCTTGAGGGTGATCTTCTCGGCGGTGCGGGACACAAGCTGGCCGGAGTGGGTGGTGCCATCCTTGAGGATAACCGTCACTTCCTCGGTGTCGGGCAACAGGGCCCGGGCTTCGGGCGAAAAGTCGTTGGCGGTCAGCGCCAGGCCGCGCGGCGCAGCGAGGACGGCCACCAGGAGGAGCAGCGCAATCGTTGGTTTCATAAAGGGCACCTTTCCTGCCGGTATAACAAAGAGGGACCAACCGGACAAGCACGCTTGCCCGGCGGGGGGACTTTTCCTATCCTGCCCGCCATGAGGCGGATGGCATGAGGCTGTGGATGTTCAAACTGGGATTGGTGGCGGCGCTGTTTACGGTGGCCGGCTGCTTTGTCCGCGATGTGCGGTGGTCGTCGATCAAACCACCCCCGAACAGCAAACCCGTGGTGTACCGGGTGGTCACCACGGCCTATTGCCCGTGCCGGTTGTGTTGCAGTTGGAAGCGCAACTGGCTGGGCCAGGCGGTCATCGCCAGCGGACCGAACAAAGGCAAACCCAAGGCGGTCGGGATTACCGCGAGCGGGACCAAGGCCCGGTTCGGGACGATCGCCGCGGACACCTCGATCTTCCCGTTCGGCACGGTCATGTATGTGCCCGGCTATGGGTACGGGGTCGTGGAGGACCGCGGCGGCGAGATCAAGGGTTACCACATCGATCTCTACTACAGTTCCCACCAGACCGCCCTCGAATGGGGCCGGGAAATCAAACAGATCAAGGTCTGGTTCCCGTCCGGCTCTGCGCGGCGGTGAATGAAGAAGTCGACGCACGCTTGCGCACGCAGGGTGGAACGTGTTGCCCTCAACGCGGATAAGAGGAGAAGCGGGTCGGGTAAGGGTATCCGGTGAAGGGTGGCGGGTACGTGTCTGGGTGGACCGTAGGCGCACACTTCATCGCTCCACGCGCTCGGAACCACTTACCCGATCCGCTTTCCTGTGCGGAGGGAGGTGTGGTTTTCGGGGGCGTGCCGTTTTCCCTGCGGCTTGACCTATCCGGTCAGGAGGGCAAGCCGCTCCACTGTTAGGTGGAACGCGTTGCCTTCAACAAAGAGAGGGCGAATGCTTGTTTTGGTTCCTCTCCTTCGCGCCTTGGCGGCTTTGCGTTAAGAACCGAGGCGTGTAGCAAGCGGGTCGGGTAGGTGCCTGGGTCGGTGGTCGGCCTCTCATCATCGTTCCACCTGTGCGCCACCTCGCCTCTCACGGTTTCATTCTTGTTCTTTCGATTCTGAAGAATGATTTTCAGAAAATGATCCGGTCCGCAGGAAGCGGATGGTGAGGGTGATGGCTTCGTGGTTGCGCATCAGGAAAGGGTGGGCGGTGCGCAGGACGGCATGGTCCTTCATGCCATCCAGTTTGGTGTGTTCGACGGAGACTTTGCCGTCGTCAGGGCCGGGGATCATCAGGCTGTTGATGCCGTTGATGGTCCAGCGTCCGGCGATGATGCCGGTTTCAATCCGCGCCGGGCCGAGGGCGGAAGGTCCGTTCGGCCCTGTCCCCAACTCGTTGCCCGCCGGTCCGTTGATCCAGCGGAACGGGGCCCATCCGCCGATCTTGTCCACCACCTC
>CALBHI010000419.1 GCA_937894535.1 uncultured Verrucomicrobiota bacterium | reverse complement strand
GCTGATCAACTTTGTCTGCCGGAAATTCATTATTTTCAAGGGTTAGCCCGTCGTCCGCGGCGAGCAGCCGCGCGGTCAGTCCGGTGCGGCGCTGCTGCACATCATGCCGGCCCACCGCCATGGCGATGGCCTTGCGTGAGCCGACCAGGATCACCAGTTTGCGTCCGCGGGTGATCGCCGTGTACAGCAGATTGCGTTGCAGCATCATGAAGTGCTGGGTGTGCACCGGTACGATCACACAAGGGTATTCGCTGCCCTGGCTCTTGTGCACGGTGATCGCATAGGCCGGTGCCAACTCGTCCAGTTCGTTGAAGCTGTAATGGACCAAGCGGTCGCCAAAACGCACCAGCATCTGCTGCTCGGGGGTGTCAATCCGGTGGACGAATCCGACATCGCCGTTGAAGACTTCCTTGTCGTAGTCATTCTCAAGCTGCATCACCTTGTCCTTCTCGCGGAACACGATGCCGAACCGCTCGAGCGCATCGCCGTTCGGATTTAACGCCTCCTGCAAGCGGGCATTGAGATTGCGGGCGCCGAGGGCGCCGCGCTGCATCGGGGCAAGAACCTGGATGTCGCGGATCGGGCTCAGCTTGGCCCGCGCGGGCACGTGCTTGCGCACCAGCTTGAGGATCGTGTCCACCGCACGTTCCGGATCCTCTTCTTCCATGATAAAGAAGTCCGACCCCGAACCCGGCTCGCCACTGACCGGCATATCGCCGCGGTTGACCGCATGGGCGTTGACCACGATCGCACTGCCCTCGGCCTGGCGGAAAATCTCGTTGAGCTGGGCAACCGGGAACACCGCGCTGCGGATGACGTCCTTGAGGACCGAGCCGGGACCGACCGAGGGCAATTGATCGACATCACCCACCAGTACCAGCGCCGCCCGGCGGGGCAGGGCAGCCACCAACGCATGGGCCAGCGGGAGATCGAGCATGCTCGATTCATCGACAATGAACACATCACCTTCGAGTGGATTCTTCGACCCGAACTTGAACGATCCCTTGCCCGGTTCGAATTCGAGCATGCGGTGGATCGTCTTGGCCTCCAGTCCGGTGGATTCACTCAACCGCTTGGCCGCGCGCCCGGTCGGCGCACACAGGCACACGGTCACCCGCTTGGCCCCGAGTATCTGGATGATCGCCCGGATCAACGTGGTTTTGCCCACGCCGGGGCCACCGGTGATCACACTTACCTTGTGGGTGAGGGCACCGGCCACGGCCGCCCGTTGTGCCGGAGCCAAGGTGAAGCCGATCTTCCCCTCCGCCCAGGCGATCGCCTTGTCCACCGCGATCGGCGGACTCGGATACGCGCCATGCGCCAGCGATTTAAGGCGGCGCGCCAACGCGACCTCGAAGTCGTAGAGGTGGGACAGGTAGATCACCGCGGTCCCGTGGTCCTGGTCGCGCACAATGCGCCGTTCACGCAACGCGTGGGTGATGGCTTCCTCGATCACCGGCCGCTCGATGCCGAGGATGCTCACCGCCTGCTCGATCAGCTCGTCGAGCAGGCAGGCGCAGTGCCCCTGGTTGGTCATTTCCAATAGCACATGTTCGATGCCGGCCCGTGCGCGCAAGACACTGTTCGCCGCGATGCCCATTTTCATCGCGATGGCGTCGGCGCTCTTGAATCCAATGCCCTTGATGTCGCGGGCCAGGCAATACGGATCGGCCTTCACCGTCGGGATCGCCCGGTCGCCGTACATGCGGTAGATGCGGAAAGCGCGCGCCGTGCTGATGCCGTTGGCCATCAGGAAAGCCATGATGGCGCGTATCTCCCGGGCCTCGTTCCAGCTTTCCTTGATACACTGGCGGCGCATCTTGCCGATGCCCTCGACTTCCTCCAGCCGCGCCGACTCTTTTTCGATGATCTCGAAAATCTCGCGGCCGAATTGCTTCACCAACTTCGCCGCGTAGACCGGACCGATACCGCGGATCATGCCCGAGCCAAGGAATTTTTCGATGCCTTCGAGTGAATCGGGCGGACTACCCTTGAGTTGCTCGGCCTTGAATTGGCGGCCATGCTGCCGATCGGTAATCCAGGAACCGGATGCCGTGACGGTCTCGCCGGGCACGATCTGGGGAATCTGTCCGACCACCGTCACCGGCGTTTTTCGTCCGCCTAAAAGCACCTTTAGGACGGTAAACCCTGTCTCGTCATTGTGGAATGTCACCCGGTCCACGGTGCCGGAAAGGCTTGTCGTGGCGGTAGTTGACGGTTGTTCCTGGTTGGACATGGACCCTCTATAGCACAACCTGCGTCGGCCTGAAAGCGCGGTGAATTTAGGCTGTACCCCGGACCCTGTCGTCGTATGCTGGACGCATACCGTCATGCCCCACACCCTGCCACATGCCTTTCCGCATCTGGTCACCGCCGAGGTGACGGATCGGGGTCTGCACCGCGCGCGCAACGAGGATGCGATTATCCGGTTGCCGGGCTCCGGCGTGTTCTGCGTCGCCGATGGCATCGGCGGCTCGCAAGGCGGTCATGAGGCGAGTGCCATCACCGTGCAAGCGCTGCTCGATGTGTTTTCACGCGCGGATGGAGACCTGTCGGCCAATAACTTCGAAATCCGCAAACGTCTGGTCCGCGAGGCGATGAACCAGGCCTGCCAATCCATCCGCCGCCATTGCCTGGTAGCCGGATACCGCGAGTCGGGAACGACCGCCGTGACCATGCTGTTTGACCGGGAAGATACCTCGCGCGCCGCGATCCTTCATGCCGGCGATAGCCGGGCTTATCGTTACCGCGATGGCCGCCTGTACCGGCTCACCCGCGACCACACGTTGGCGGTCGAGGCCGGATGGCCCGAGCAGGACGCCTGGGTGTTCGGCATGCGCACAATTGTCACCCGGGCGGTGGGTGTACGGCCAGCAGTGGATCTGGACGAGACCCCGGTGGATGTGTTGCCGGGCGATGTGTTCCTGTTGTGTACCGACGGGCTCACCCGCATGCTGCACGACCGGTTGATCGCGGACAGCATCCAGCGCCACGGCATCCACGACCTTGACGCCACGGCGCAATCCCTGGTTGCCCAGGCCAACGCGGCCGGCGGAAAAGACAATATCACGGTACTGCTGGTGCGGGTGGATGAGACGACGAAACCGGCCTCGCCGGAATCCGCTTCCGGATGGATGGCACGATGCTCTGCGCTGCTGCGCCGGATCCCCTGGCTCGGCCGCAAGCTGTATCCACCCACCGGCCCGGCGCTCGGTTGATCCGACGCGCGCAGGCGTACCCGCTGGCGGGGCCTATTCCTTGAATTTGAACGCGTGCGGGAGCAGTCCGCCCATGGTCAGGGAATGGATTGTCTCCGGATGTTTCACCGAGGCAACATAAACCGGGGTGTCGGCCCGCAGAAACTCGCTCAGCACCTGGCGGCAGGCACCGCACGGAAAAGCCACGGCATCGCCATCGGCCACGATGGCCACCGCCTTGAACGAACTGATGCCCCGAGCCACCGCCGCGAAAATGGCATTGCGCTCGGCGCAGATGGTCAGGCCATACGAGGCGTTTTCCACATTACAACCGGTGATGATCTCTCCGTTTTCGGCGAGCAGGGCCGCACCGACATGAAAATTCGAGTAGGGGGCATAGGCGCGCCGGGACACTTCCACCGCGGCGGCAACGAGTTGTTGGGCGATGTCGTTCATACGCGGGCCATCTCCTCCCAGAAGCGGCCGATCATCGCGATCATCTTCGGCATGGTTT
>CALBHI010000418.1 GCA_937894535.1 uncultured Verrucomicrobiota bacterium | reverse complement strand
GTCGTCGGCGCGCAGCCAGACGACCTGCTCGCGCTCGGCTACCGCCCCGTCGGCGTCATGATCGATGACGAGGCGTACCCCAAAGGCAGTGAACTGGCCGACCTGCCGGTACTCGGCCGCTTGGAGGAAAGCTCGGCTGGTTTCGGCCAGGCGGCGATCATCGCCCTGCCCGATCTCTCGAGCCACCGCACGGCCGAACTCATCGAGCATTGCCTGTCGCAATACCGCCGCGTGGTCATCATCCCCGACATCGCGGAAATGCCGTCCCTGTGGGTCAAGCCCCGCGACCTGGTCGGCATGCTCGGCCTCGAGATCCCCAGCAACCTCATCGATCCGCTCGCCCGCTTCATCAAGCGCGGCTTCGATCTCGCCTTCGTGCTCGGTACCCTGCCCCTGTGGCTGCCGCTCGGCCTGCTCATCAGCGCCCTGATCTGGCTCGAGGACCGTGCGAACCCGCTGTTCCTCCAGGACCGCGTGGGCACGCGCGGCCGTCACTTCAAGACCTGGAAATTCCGCACCATGCACCCGAACGCCGAGCAGGTGTTGCAGCAGGCGTTGCGCGAGGACCCGGCGTTGCGCGCCGAGTGGGAGGCCAACTTCAAACTGCGCCACGATCCGCGCATCACCCGGATCGGCCGCCTGCTCCGCCGCACCTCCCTCGATGAAATCCCCCAGTTCATCAATATCCTGCGCGGCGACATGTCGCTGGTCGGTCCGCGCCCGCTACCCCGGTACCACCACGAGGAACTGCCCGCCCGCGCCCGCGAATTGCGCGAACGCGCCCGCCCCGGCATGACCGGCCTGTGGCAGGTGTCCGGCCGGAGCGAAACCGGCCATGCCGGCATGCCGAAGTGGGACACCTATTACGTCCGCAACTGGTCGATCTGGCTGGACGTCGTCATTTTCGTCCGAACCATCCGCGCCGTGGTTTCCGCCAAGGGCGCGTACTGAACAGGAACCACCACGCCATGAACCATCCGTTGCGCGCGGCCCTCGCGGCCGCCCTGATCGCCTTGGCCCCGTGTGCCCGGGCCCTCGGCCCGCAGGAATGCATCATCCTCGTCAACCGGGCCTCCCGCGACTCGGTCGAGCTCGCGAATGTGTATGCCGACCTCCGGCAAATCCCGCCGCTGAACATCATCCACCTCGATCTGCCCGAGCCGCTTCTGCAGGCGGATGCCTCCATCACCGTCGAGGAATTCCGCAGCGCGATCTTCGAACCTACCCGCAAGGTCCTGCGCGACCGCGGCCTGCTGGGCCACACCCTGGTCTGGTTGTATTCACTGGACTTTCCCGCGTCGGTGGCAACCACGCCGGCGATGTCGCTAACCGGCATCACCTTCGTGCGCGGCCAGCCACCGTCGGGCGACGACATCCAATCGGGCAACTGGCTCAATCCGCTGTTCGCCGGACCGGACCGACCGGACGGACCGGCCTCGCCACCGGCCAGCCTCGAACGCTTCACCATCGCCCTCGGCACCAACATGCCGATCCCCTCGATGATGCTCGGGTGGTCGGGAAGCCGCGGCATGACCATCGAGGCGATCAAGCAACAATTGCGCCGCTCGGCCGCCGCCGACGCCGCACAACCTTCAGCCGCCGCCTTTTTCGAACTGAACGACAATGTCCGCTCCACCACCCGGGCCTGGCAGTTCGAACCGGCCACCCGCGAACTGGCCGGATTGGGGGTCGCCGCGTTCACCGGATCCAATGCACCCGCCGCCCGCGCCGACCTGATCGGCTTGTTCGCCGGCCGCGCCGAAATCCACCCGGGCCTGTTCGGAACCCCCGCCCCCGGCGCCTACGCCGACCACCTGACCAGCTTCGCCGGCCTGTTCACCGACCCGTATCAATCCAAGCTCACCACCTGGCTGGCCCGCGGTGCGGCCGCCTCGTCCGGCACCGTCACCGAACCCGGCAGCCTCGAGGTCCCGGTCCGCTTGTGGGCAAAATTCCCCTCCACCCGCCTGCTCACCCACTATGCGAGCGGGGCCACGATGATCGAAAGCCTGTACCTCGCCACCCGCTCGCCGCTGCAGAGCCTGTTTGTCGGCGACGCCCTGTGCAGCCCGTGGAGCAAACCACCCGGGGTCAGCTTGCTCAACATGGCTGACGATGAACACGCGCCCCTGAAAGACCGCGCGGAATTCCTGGCCAGCAGCTGGGGCGGTCTCGGCCAGGCTCCGCCCACGATGATCTTCTTTCTCGACGGACGCCCGGTCAACCACGTCGGCAACCAACCCGCGTTGTCGATGGACACCACCCGCCTGCACGACGGCCACCACGAACTGCGCGTCGTCGCCTATGCCAACGACACCGTGCGCCACCAGGGCATGGACATTCTCCGCTTTTCCACCCGCAACCGCGGTCGCTGGTGCACCCTCGGCGGTTACGAGCCGCGCCAGAAGGTCGACCTCTACCGTCCGCTCCGCTTCACCGTGACGGCGGCCGGTCAGCCGCAGGAGGTCGCCCTGGTCGTCCAAGAACGTATCGTCGCCCGCGCCGCCTGGACCAACGACATGACCATCGACGTGCATCCCCTCGCGGTGGGCGCCGGCCCGGTATCGTTCCAGGCCGTGGTCGCCTACGACGGAAAAGAGCCGGTGCGCAGCGAGCCGCTGCTGCTGGAGATCGCCCCGCTCAACCGCGCCCCGGTCATCGAAGCCACCCGCGTTATCACCAACGAGCAGGACCAGCTCGTCGCCAGCTCCACCGTGTCGGATCCGGACGGCGATCCGGTAACCAAGTTCTGGTACCTGAACCTGGTGAAGGAAGGGCCCG
Source organism: uncultured Verrucomicrobiota bacterium (assembly GCA_937894535.1). Lineage (GTDB taxonomy): Bacteria > Verrucomicrobiota > Kiritimatiellia > CAIVKH01 > CAIVKH01 > CALMUP01. The sequence goes on along the minus strand of CALBHI010000418.1, from coordinate 4,554 downwards.
CTCCCGCCGTGGCCGATCCGAACGACATCGTAGCCCTCACCACCGACGGCATGCTGACCTTTGCCGCCACCAACCGCCTCGCCTGCGCCGTGTACCCGGTCGCTCAACCCAGCCGCCTCCGCGAACTGTCCACCCGCTTCACCATCGCCGGCGGCCATGCCCTGAACAACCATCACCACGGCGGACTGGTCTTCAACTACCTCGACGAGAACAACTACATGTATTGGGGGCTCGATGGGCAGCTCAGCGCATGGGTGCTCGTCCGGAAACGCGACGGCAAGGAGGAACGCGTGTTGAGCCGCGGGGCTCCATTGGACCCCGGCGCGACCTTCCGCATCAGCGCCCTCGCCGTCGATTCACAGCAGATGGCCTTCCTGGTCAACGACGATGTCGTGGCCGTTTCGGCGGTGGGGTTCGGGGCAGGCAGCATCGGGGTGCGCAACGGTCTCGGCGCCACCCGCTACGACCAGGTGATGGCTAGCCCGCCGTCAGCGGTGCGGGAATTCATCAAGGATACCGCGGGCGGTGTTCTGATCGACGCGAGCCACCACGAGAGCGCACGGGCCTTGGTCGCCGCGGTGCGCGACGCCCAGTTGACAGCCGTTACCCCGCTGCGCGCGGATCAATAATACAGGTTGTTTTCGCTGATCGACGTAAACACGTTGGTGCGGACCAGAAACTCCGAGTGCCCGTCCACGAAGCCAAGCACGCTGGCCGGGCGCGTGTCATGCCACCGGAACTGTGCCGCCATGTTGTTGCCGCTCTGCTGCAACGGCGGCTCGTAGACCAAGACTTTCTTGGAGGGTGACGTGAAGCGGGTCAGGCTGACGCCGCCAACCGCACCAACCCGCGCCGCACCGTTGTCGTCCTCCAGGGGATACAAGTAGCTGTTGCCCTGCGACCGGAACTGGTTGTTGCGGTCCATCGGGCACTCGAACACCTTGACATCCCGAACAAACGACGCCAACGGCCTGGCGGGATCCAGGTTCTTGGTGCCGGGCAACGCACCGCCAATGCGCTCCTTTAACGAGACGGGTCCGGTGGGAAACCTCAGCCGGTTCGACGGCTCCTGGGCAAACATCAGCAATCCGGTAGCGATCTGGCGCACGTTGCTGACGCACTGGGCCTGGCGGGCCTTGTCGCGCCCCTTGGTGATCGCCGGGAGCAGCAACCCGCTGAGAATGGCGATGATGGCAATGACCACCAGCAACTCAATCATCGTGAATCCGGTACGGCGCAACATGGGTTTTGTCATAGAATGCTTCCTTCTGAGCCAACACCGTACACCGTTGCCGGATGCGGCGAAAGAGCAAATCTGCTCCATGCCGGCACGATGCGCCGCACCGCCGCGCCGCCGTTCCCCGCATTGACGCGCCCGGTACCGTATGACATAGTGACTGCCTGAACGAGAGGGAGACGCACATGGCGGTTATCATTGGAATGTCGGCGGATGTGAAGGGCCAGACGCACGAGATCGGCGCGGAGGCGCTGACCATCGGCCGCAGCAGCGACAACACCATCGCCATCAACAACTCGACCGTCTCCGGCCACCATTGCTCCATCACCCGCGAGGGCGACTCCGTGATCCTGCGCGACCTCGGCTCGACCAACGGAACCCGCGTGAACTCGCAGGAAGTGAAGGAAGCCACCCTGAAGCCGAAGGACCTGGTCCAGGTCGGATCGGTGGAGTTCCTGTTCAACTCGCAGGACATCCCGCTCTCCGAGGCCGAGGCCATCTACAACAAAACGGAGATCGTCGAAGCCGCCGGCCCCGCCGTAAAGCCGCAGTCCTTCAACAGCATCTCCCCCTTCGGCGCACGCCGCCGCGAGAACAAGAACCTATGGTCGTTGCTGATCACCGTGTTCGGCGCCCTGGCCGTGCTGGTCGTCGGCTACTACCTCTACGTGCTGTTTACCACGCCGTGACCCGCCGCCGCCGCGCCCCGTCCGTAGCCCGCCGCGGCGCGACCCTGGTCGAACTGCTCGTCGCCCTCGGCATCGCCTCGCTGGTCATCGCCGTCATCGTTCTCGCCCACCGCACCCTGACCCGCCAGGCCGAACAACTCGGCCGCCATCACCGCACCGCGGAACGCATGGACACAACCCTCGATGAACTGCGCATCGCCCTGCAGTCCCTGTTTATTCCCGGCGCCGATCCGGAGTGCGGCCTGACCCTCGAACAGTCCGCCACCAACCTCGTGCGGCTGCAATTCTGCCGCTGGACCGGCGCAACCGCATCCACGACCAACCGCTCGCCCGCGGTCACCCTCGAGCAGGTCACCATCCGTTACGACGAGGCCGTGCCCGGCGACCTGTTGATCGTGCGCCGCGGCCTGACCGGCCCCGCCGCCTTCGCCCCGGACACGACCAACCGGATCCCCCGCGCCTGGCCCGCGCTGCGCATCCGCCTGCGCGACGGTGAAACCTGGAAAACCGAATGGACCCCACCCGCCAACGACAACCCGAATGTACCGAGGCCCAACGCCGCCCGGATCCAATTGCTGGACACCCCCGGAACACCCGGAGCCACCGATGCGGTGGCCGCGGAAACGATCGTGGTTATTCCCTCCGGCCTGTCCGTCACCTCGACCCTGCTGCGCGCCGGCTCCACACCGCGCTGAACCGGCTGCGTTGCGCAGCCTATCGATTTACCGCCGGAACGGATCCGGCATCGTGAACGCCCGCTGCGCCTCGACCTGCCCCAACCCCACACCGAGGTCGAACGAACCGGTGACATCATAGTCCGCGCCCACCACCACATTGGTCAACGGCCACCCCGACCGTGAAGCCACCGCGATACGATCGCCCGCCACCCGCGCTCCGCGCTCATCGCGCACCTCCAGCGCGATGCGGTTCCCCATGCCCTCGCCCGGCTCCAGCCGCCAGCGGCCCATCGACAGCTCCCACGCGATCACCGCGCCCGACGGCGGCGACAACGCGACCGACAGATCGAGCCGCGGACGGTCCAGCACCATGGCCGCCAACACCGGTTCATCCGCGCGACGCCACCCCAGCACCTTGCCGCTCACCACCCAGCGCATGGCCGGTCCGCCGCGCTCGATCCGGTAGGCAATGACCGCCTCCGGAGGCCATGCCCCGGCCGCATCGAGCCGCCATGACACCGACGCCGTTCCGCTCGCATCGCCCAGCGTCACCGGAATCACCATCGACTCCGAGGTCCATGCGCCCTGACCGATTCGACGGACCACCGCCTCGCCACGCCCCGCCTTCGCCGTCACCCGGGCGGCCGCGCCGGTTTCCCAGCCCACCACCACGACATCCTCCGGTTCCGTCCCCAACCGCAAGCCGGCAAACAGCGCGCCCCCGGCAACCGCGGACTCAAAGCCGCGCATCGATGACGGCACCAACACGCCACCAGCCCTCCACACCACGCTGGTCAGGGAAAACGGCGACGCGGAGGGCTCCGCCACCGCGGCCGGCACGGATTCCTCCGGACGAAACGGGTCGTACCGGGGATCCGGCGCATTGGTCAGGGAAGCCGACGCCGCACCGTCGAGGTAGCCCTCCAGGTTCATGCGGTACAGGCCGTCGAAGCGGTAACGGGTGCCCGGCGCAAACATCGCCCATGGATACGCACGCGAGGAAGCGCCAACCGCCACCACCATGCCGGATGCCGAAAGGGAGGAAACGCTGCCGGTCAGGGTCACCCCGTTGATCAACGTCACCGGCACCGGTCCGGAGGAGGCGGCCGAAACCGCGGAACCGGCCAGCAACCAACCACCCAGGAACATGAAACGAAGCCAGACCATGTCGGCATCCCGAATCGGCACGAAAAATGGCGGAGGGAGTGGGATTTGAACCCACGGTACGGTATTAGCGTACTCACGATTTCGAGTCGAGCGCCTTAAACCACTCAGCCATCCCTCCGCACGGGGAAAAAAGCCCGAAACCAGCGGATGTTATAGCGCACAACCCGCACGGTGACAATAGGGAACCGGGCATCACCCCCGGCGGCCCCGCCGCTCGCTCCCTTGTTTCCCCGCCCCTTCCCCCCGGGCGACCTACTCCTTGAGCCGGAACACCGGCATGCGCCACTTCCACCATAGCGAGAAGAAGCGCAACGCGGCAACGGTCACCATGCCGGTGAGCGCAGACGGGGTTTCCGGCAGATCAAGCAGGCGGCGGAGGACCAGGTACATCGCCGCCCCGCCGATCGCCGCCGTCGCGTACAACTCGCGGTCGCGCAGCAGCATCGGCACCTCCCCGGACAACACATCGCGAAACACGCCGCCGGCCACGCCGGTGAGGCAGCCCATCAGCACACAGACCCCGGGCGAGACGCCGACACTTTCGGCGATGCGCGTGCCGCTGATGGTGAACAGCGCCAGACCAAGCCCGTCGGCATACAGGAGCAGGCGGAGCGGCGGTCGCCGGTACCGCACAACCAGCACCGTCAACAACGCCGCCGCGGTCGAGGCCATCAGGTAATTCGTGTCGCCGATCCAGAACACCGGATTGCGGTCGAGCAGCAGGTCGCGGATCGTGCCCCCGCCGATCGCCGTCACCACCGCGATCACCACCACGCCAAAGATG
>CALBHI010000417.1 GCA_937894535.1 uncultured Verrucomicrobiota bacterium | reverse complement strand
GGCATCACCAACACACCACCGGTGACCTATGCCAAGGTCCGCGTGCTGGAACCCGCCCTGACCATCACCAAGCTGGCCGGCAACGCCGCTGCCGTTGCCGCCGGCGATACCGTGGTCTTCACCTGCCGCGTCACCCACGCCGCCACCAGCGCGACCAATGCCTACGACCTGACCATCTCCGACCGGCTACCCGGCGGCCTTACCTTCGTCGGTGTCGATCTCGGTGCGGACGGAATCGACAACGACGGCGATGGCGTCGCCGATGGCGCGGATGCCGCCGACGAGGCCTCGCTCATATCCGGCGACACCTTCACGGTTTCCGTCGACAACACCACCACCCTTGCCGACCTGCCGCTCGGAGCCTCCCGCGAATTCGTATTCAGCGCCCGCGTCCTGAACCAGGCCCTCGGCTCCACCCTGGTAAACACCGGTCGCGTCACCTGGACCTCGCTGGACGGCGTTGCGACCAATCTCAACGAGCGCACCGGACTCGACGGGGCCGGCGGACTGAACAACTACACCGCCTCGTCCACCGCCACCATCACCTCGCGCTCGGTCACCGCCATCAGCAAGACCCTTTACTGGACGTCGCAGACCAATACCGTCGATCCGGACCTCACCATCGGCGAACGCGTGATCTACCAGGTCCGCGTGGACTTCCCCTCCGGCATGTCCCCGAACCTGGTTATTGTCGACAACGTGTCCACCGGCATGGACTTTGTCGGCACCAATCCGAATGCCGGGTTGATGGTCCCCGGTGCCGGGTACCGGTTCGAGATCCCCGAAGGCGGTCCGGTGTTCGCCACCAATGCCGCCCAGGGACTTGTCGTCAGCGATCCCGATCCGACCCCGGCCTCCTCCGCCACCGCCGACGGGTCCGGACGTCCCATCACCTTCACCATCGGCGGTATCACCAACGCCCCCGACGGCAACCCCGAAAACGACTACTTCAACCTCTTTATGGAATTCGTGCTCACCACGCATCCCACCAACAACGGCCTCGCCTCGGCCGCCCGCTGGACCAACAATGCCGTACAGTTGACCGACACCTACAACACGCTGACCGCCACCTCGGAAAACTACCGCGTGGTCGAGCACAACCTGACCATCCGGAAAACCTCCTCGGTTACCGCCACCAACCTCGACGCCGGTGACACGCTTACCTTTTCGCTCGTGGTCAGCAACCAGTCCACCTACACCGCCAACGCCTACGACATCATCCTTTCGGATCGCATCTCGAACACCTACTTCGATCTCTCGAGCATCGCCATGGTTGAAACCGCGCCTGGGTGGACCTTCGACACGATCACCACCAACCTGACCTACACCGAGGTCAGGTTCTCCAGCGATCCCGGCACCGCCCTCGCGCCCGGCCAGCGCGTGACCAACCGGTTTTCCGTCACCCTGTCCCCGGACTCCCAACCCAACCAGGTCTACACCAACCGGGTCAACATCCTCACCAGCGACACCATCGACGGCGATTCGCCCCTCGGCACCACCAGCCGCGTCCGCACCGCCAACGCCACGCTCACCCTCTCCAACAAGAACCTCCACATCGCCAAGGCGCTGCATGCCACCAGCGAAAACGGACCCGTCGACTCGACCACCACCAACGTGCAGATCGGCGAGGCCATCGTGTACCAACTCCGCATCTCCGTTCCCGAGGGCACGGTCACCGATCTTGCCGTCACCGACTTTCTGCCCGACGGCCTTGCGTATGTCCACGGCTCCGCCTCCACCGATGTGAGTACTTTGAACGGGACCCTGGGCGCACTCGCCGTGGCGCCCGAGGGCTCCGGCATCGCCGGTTCCGGCGAAGACCCCGTATTCACCTTCTCCGGCGACTCGACCATCACCGCCGACAACAACACCAACAACAACCACTTCCTGCTCTACCTGACCGCCGTGGTGCTGGATATTCCGGCCAATACCGGGATCGTCCAGGGCGCCGTCTCCACCTTCACCAACGTGGCCATGGTTTCCTATCCGGACAATCCGCGCCCCGCCGTGACGTCCGGCGTCGTTGTAGTCAGCGCGAAGGAACCGGATCTCATCCTCACGAAATCCATCGACCTTGCCAGTGGCGATGCCGGTGATGCCGTGACCGTGACCATCACGTTGACGAACCGCGGCCTGGCCTCCGCCTATGACCTGCGCATCGAGGACCCCGTCCCGACCAACATCCTCGATCCCGCCAGCCTCGAAGCCGTGCTGGTGCCCGAGGGGTTCACCGCCTCCATCACCGGCACAACCAGCCGCACCGTGGTGTTCGCCTCGTCCGGCGGGTCGGTTCCCCCGGCCAGCTCCATCGAGCCCGGCGAGCTCCTGACCTTCTCGTTCACCGCCATCCTGGCCCAACAGGTGCCGCCCGGCACCGTGCTGACCAACACCGCCCGCCTGGTCGCCGCCGACACCATCGATGGCACGCCGTGGTCCGGCATCCAGCGTTTGCTCTCCCCCGCGCCCGCCACCGACACCGTGTCCACCCCCGCGCCGTCGATCACCAAGACCCTGATGGGCACCTCCGCCACCGGCGTCAGCGACACCACCGGCACCAACGTCACCATCGGCGAAACCGCCGCCTACCGCCTCGCCGTCATCCTGCCCGAAGGAACCATCTCGAACCTTACCCTGATCGATCAGGTCCCGGCGGGATACGCCTATGTCAGTGGAACGGCAACGGTGGATCTATCGTCGTTTAGCGGTTCCCTTCCCGGAAGCCCGGTCATCACCGCCGCCGGCACCAACGGCGCCAGCCTGACCGTCAGTTATCCCGGCCTGACCGTGGTTACCGGCGACAACAACACGGCGAACAACCGGATTGATCTGCACCTCACGCTGCGTGTCCTGGATGTCGTCTCCAATGACGGTGTCGCGCCCGCCCTCGACGGCGATGCCGTCACCGTGCTGACCAACCGCGGCGTCGTGGCCTGGTCCGGTCCCTCCGCCTCGGCCGTCACCTCCGCTCCGGTGGTGACCGCGGTGGCCGAGCCCTACCTCGACATCGGCAAGTCGGTCACGCCGGTCAGCGGACTCATCAACCGCGCCCGCATCGTCGTCACCAATGCCGGCTCCGCGACGGCCTACGATTTCGAGATCACCGACACCTTCATGGCCGAGCAATGGGTGATCGCCTCGATCACCGGATCGGTGAGCGCCGGATTCTCGATGAGCGTGAACCGCCTCGCCGACCGCGCCGTCGTCACCGTCGTCAGTGATCCCGCGTCCGCACCGCCGGCCTCGTCGCTCGAGCCCGGGGACTTCCTGGTCATTTCCATCACCGGCCAGTTCCAGGAAGCCTTCTCCGGAACCGCCATCAACACCGCGCGTGTCGTCACCGCCTCAACCCTTTCCGGTTCCGTATCCGGTGAGCGCACCTATTCCAACCTTACCGCCACCGCGCCGTTCGGCGCACCCGATCTCGTGGCATTCCTGCGCGGCATCGATGAAGGCGGCCTGCCGCTGGTCTGCGGTGAGACCATCCAGTACCGCCTGATTGTGACCAATGCCGGCGGATCCACCGCCACCGGCATCGATAGCTTGATGCTCGTGCCGACCAATACCACGCTGGTGGAGGGCTCCATCGCGGTGAACGGCCAGGCGGCCACCGCCACCGGCAGCCGCCCGATGCGGATCGAGCTTCCCGACCTCGCCCCCGGCAGCTTCCACACCATCACCTACCGCGTGCTGGTGGAGTGCGGATTGCCCATCTCGATCACCACCATCTACAACCGCGCGACCGTCACCTGGAATGAATCACCCAAGGTCGAAGTGGCGGACAACGATCCATCCGGCCACGACACCACGGTCAACGACGGCATCGACGATCCGGAGGACACGGGTACCAACACCGCCGACGATGATCCGACCATCCTGCCGCTTTCCTCGTTGTCGTTTGCCGTAAGCAAGGAACTTCTCGTTCCGTCCGGCCGGGCCGCCAGCATCAACGAGGCCGTGCGCTTCCGCATCACCGTCACCAACAACGGCGGGGTCGTGCTGAACAGCGTGTCCCTCGTGGACACCTATGAAACCGCCTACCTGACCTTTGCCTCCGCCGAACCCGCTGCATCCGACAAGGTCAACGACGGCGTGCTGACCTGGAACAACCTCGGCAGCCTGAGCCCTGGCCAGAGCCGCTCGGTCATTGTGACGTTCAACGCCAAGGCCACCACGCCCTCGACCCGGCAGAATACCGTGGAAGCCGCCGCGGTTCCGCCCGCGCCGTATCCGGTTCCCGAACACAAATTCGCCTATGCGAACTACGACGTCCAGAACACGACCTATGCCGCCGTCGGGGCCTTTGCCTGCCGGCAGGCCGGCCGGGCCACCGAACTGCGCTGGGAAACCGTGTCGGAAGTCGGATCCCTCGGTTTCCATGTCTGGCGGCACACCTCCGCCGGGGCCCTGGAGCGCATCAACGACGAACCCGTCTTCGCCTACGGCGTTCCGCAGGGCGGTGTGTATGAGCTCCTCGATACTGCCTCCAAAGGTGTTGTTGCCTACACGATCGAAGAAGTGGAGGAGGGCGGCGCCCGCCTGATGTATGGGCCGTTCTCCTGTGGCGGTGATGATGCGGCGGCGTTGTTCGACCGTCCGGTGGCCGCCACGGTCATTCCGCATGACGCGCATCCCGCGCCTCGCACCGCCGCTCGCGCCCCGGCCGGGGAAGGCTTCGCCCGCTTGAACATCACCTCGGCCGGCGTCTACCGCATCTCCTATGCCCAACTCGCCCCGGTGTTTGGCGTGGACGAGGCGAACGTTTCCGCCATGGCGCACGCCGACCAGATCGAGCTTCGCCATCGCGGCGCACGTGTTCCGTTGTTCCGCTCGCCCGACGATCAAGCGCTCTGGTTCCATGTCGGCGGATCGCTCGCGCCGCGCGATGCCCACGATGCCTTCCTGGTCCAGTCCGGCCGGAACATCCGTCTGGTGGCCGACCTTTCCACGACCTCGCTCGTCTCGTTGTCCCAGGTTGATCACACCGTGCGGATCGAAAGCAACCGCATCGCCGCCATGAGCCTGGTCACCGATCCGGACGCCGACTATTGGATGTGGGAACAGGTGATTGGTGGCCAGGCCAATGCCAACCGCAAAACCTTCACCCTGTCCTTGCCGGCCGGCGCGATCGGGCAGGGTGACGCCACCCTGGCGGTTCGGCTGCTCGGCGGCAACAGCACCGATGCCGCACTCGACCACCATGCCCGCGCCAAGGTGAACGGCACCGTCGTGGGTGATGCCTGGTGGGATGGCCGCACCTTCCATGACGCCTCCTTTGTCGTGCCGGCCTCGTTGTTGCGCACCGGCACCAACACCGTCGAAATCGAAGCGCTGCGCGATGCCGGAGTCACCTATACCCTGTTCTACATCGATGCGCTCCGCCTCACGTATCCGCGCACCCTCGCCACCGCCGGCCAGGCCTTCACGCTGCTTGCGCCCGAAGCGGCCGCGGCCACGTGGTCCGGATGGAACCGTCCCTTCGCGGCGGTGCTTGATATCACCGATACCGATCGCGCCCGCATCGCCGCCGGCATCCAGCGTGCCGACGACCGAGTATCGGCACCGCACCTGAAAGCCGGGCGCCAGTACCTGCTTGTCGATCCCACCCAAGCCCCGCTGGTCGCTCTGCATGTACCAGGTACCGGCGCGGGATTGGCCTCGCCAACCAACGCCGCGGATTACCTGCTGATCGTTCCCGGCGGTTTCGAGGCCGCGGCCGCGCCGTTGCTCGCCCACCGGGCCGCCCAGGGACTGACCGCCCGCATGATTCCCGTCGCCGAGATTTACGACGCCTTTGGCCACGGTGTGCCCGGTCCGGAAGCCCTTCGCGCCTTTCTCGCCTATGCCCACCGCCACTGGGCGCTACCGCCACGTTACGTCGTGCTGGCTGGTTCGGGCACGTATGACTACCGCGACGAACTGCGGTACGGCGACAACCTGATCCCGCCCGCACTGGTGGTCGCACCGGGCGGACTCTTCGGCTCTGATGCCCCGTATGCCGATGTGGAGGGCGATGATGGGTTGCCCGATATCGCGCTTGGTCGCATTCCGGCCAACACGGCCGCCGAACTCGCCGCCTTCGTCACCAAGCTCGTCGCCCGCGATGCCGCGGTTGGCGCCTGGAACAACCGGCTGCTGATCATGAACGACAACAAGGATGCCGGTGGCGATTTCGAAGCCGACGCGGCCATCCTCCATGCCGCCGTCACCGGGCGGTTCGATACGACGCGTGTCGACCTCGCCGCGCTGGGCCTCGCCGCCGCTCGCAGCGCCACCTTCGCGGCATGGCAAACCGGAGTCGGCATCGTCAATTATTCGGGTCACGGTGCGCTTGACCGGTTTGCCCAGGAAGGGTTGCTCCTTGCCTCCGACGTCGCCTCGCTGACCAATGGCGTCAAGGCTCCGCTGGTGGTGTCCATGACCTGCATCGTCGGTCGCTACTCCGTGCCCGGACTGGCCTGCCTCGGCGAATCGCTGCTGCTGGCACCAAACGGTGGCGCCTCGGCGGTCATCTCCCCGGTAGGGCTTTCCCTGAATGAAGCCGCAAGGGATCTTAACCTGTTGCTGATGAGCAGCATGCAGGTTTCCGGACCAACCCGTTTGGGCGATATTTGGCTGGAGGTTTCCCGAGCCTACCGCATACGCTCAACCAAGGATATGTGGAGTATCTACAACGTGTTGGGCGATCCGGCACAACCCATGCCATGAAAAAACATACCGCATTACTCAGCATGATGGTCGCCGGCTGGTACACCACGGCGCCGGCCGCCATTATCAGCCACGAGGTGAACATCAACCAGGCGGCCACGCCGTGGTCGATCGAAAGCCTGGTCCTTCCTCAATTCGATCCCCTGATCGGAACCCTGACCGGGGTTGAGTTGCGGTATACCGGGTGGATCTTCGGGGAGCTTGGCGTGGAAAACCTCGAGTTCAAATTCGATCTCGTGTTTGGAACGCTCGGCGGTGGGTTCACCTTGCTGCGCGATGACGTGGTGTTGATGCAACTCGATATCTACCGCGAAGGCCAGGTGTTGCTCGACTCGTTTGACGGCGAGATCGATTTTGCCGGCACATCGGGTTACACCTTCAACAGCCTGGCCACCTCCGGTGTACAGTCGGTGTTCTACGTCCAGAATGGCCCCGGGATCGACGCGTTCATCGGCAGCGGCACCATGTCCTTCAGTTCCTCCGCCGAGGACACCTCGTTTGCCACGGCCGGCGCCGGCAATCCGGCGTTCTTCTCGTCGGTGCAGGCGCAAGGCAAACTGGAGGTGTTCTACAGTTTCCACGAAACGGTCATTCCCGAGCCGTCGAACCTGGTCCTGCTCGGAGG
>CALBHI010000416.1 GCA_937894535.1 uncultured Verrucomicrobiota bacterium | reverse complement strand
GGATACAACGCCCGCCGCGTGGTAGGTCGCAGCCAGTTGGGTGTCCAGCAACCGCTTCCTCCCCAACCGGTGCTGCTGGATCCAGGCCATGAACTGGCTGGTCGCCGCCGCGTCCGGATAGACCGGAACCACTTCACGAGCTTGCCACCAGGCTTGGGCGCGGGAAACCGCCAGGGACATCGTGAGCGGATGTTCAAACCGCCGTTCGTCGGTGATGATGTGAATGAACTCGGCCAGCACTTGCGGCGCGAGCGCAAACTGATCGCCCTGGTTGAGCAGGCGATCCAGCAGGGCCCGCGATTTCCGGTGATGCGGGTGGCGGGTGGCCTCAACCTGCACCAGAAACGTCGTATCAATCCCGTGCAACACGTGTCATCTCCCCGAGCAGGTCGTCGTTGCGGGTAACCGGCCGGGTTACCTTTCCCAGATCAAGCGGGGGCAACGAACGAAGGCTTCCCTCCGCGCGCACCCGCTCATGCACATACTGGGCCATGGCCTCGCGGATCAGCTCCGATGCCGTGCGGTCCTGGCGCCGCGCATACGTTTGCAGCTCCCGGTACACCGGCTCGGATACATGGATGGTAATGGTCTTCATATGGTCCACCATACATACCTTCGTCCGGGTGTCAATCACCCGACCCGGTCACCACACCCGCCCTCCGCGTTCTTCCGTCCCTTCCGTTCCTTCCGTCTATTCCGTCGTCCTGCTTCACCCACCTCCCGCCATGACGACAAAAAAAGGGGATGACCTGCGTCATCCCCTCGTCGAACCGCGTTGGCTTCGCGGTTATTTCATCGTGCGGCCACCGACCCCCGCCGCCTTCGTGTCGAAAGAGCCGGTCTTGCCGGTCTTCGGGCGCAGCGAGCGGACCGCCTTGCCGGCCATCCACATCTCGGAGTTGCCCAGCGTGTCGAGTTCCTTGGCCAGCAGCTCCTTGTAGTTCTTCTTGCTGCAGGTGGTCAGCACGCGGCGCGTTTCCTTGCCGGTCTTGACGCTGTTGTACAGCGCCTTGAACACCGGCAGCGTCGCCTTCTTGAACTTCGGCTTCCAGTCGAGCGCGCCGCGCTGGGCGGTCGTCGAACAGTTCGCGTACATCCAGTCCATGCCGTTTTCATCGACCAGGCGGATCAGGCTCTGCGTCAGCTCCTCGACCGTCTCGTTGAAGGCCTCGCTCGGCGAGTGGCCGTTCTTGCGCAGCACCTCGTACTGCGCCTCCATGATGCCGGCCAGCGCACCCATCAGCACGCCGCGTTCACCGGTCAGGTCGCTCACCACTTCCTTCTGGAAGGTCGTCGGGAACAGGTAACCCGAACCGATGCCGATGCCCAGCGCGGTGCAGCGCTCGGCAGCCCGGCCGGTCGCGTCCTGGAACACCGCGTAGCTCGAGTTGATGCCCGCGCCGGCGAGGAAGTTGCGGCGCACGTTGAGACCCGAACCCTTCGGCGCGACGAGGATCACATCGACATCCTTCGGCGGAATCACCTTGGTCTGGTCCTTGTACACCACCGAGAAGCCGTGCGAGAAGGCCAGGGCCTTGCCCTTGGTCAGGAACTTCTTGATGGTCGGCCACAACTGGCGCTGGCCCGCGTCGGAGACGAGGTACAGCAGGATCGTGCCCTGGTCGGCCGCTTCCTCGATCGAGAACAAATCGACGCCCGGCTTCCAGCCGTCCTTCTTGGCCCGCGACCAATCGCGCGCACCGACGATGACCTTGAACCCGTTGTCCTTGAGGTTGAGCGCCTGCGCCGGGGCCTGCACCCCGTAGCCGATCACCGCGATGACCTCGTTCTTCAGCGCCTTGCGGGCCGCCGTCAGGGAAACTTCCTTGCGGGTGACCACGTTTTCGGTGGTGCCGCCAAAATCAATCTTTGCCATATCGTTCCAGCTCCTACAGGTGAATAAGGGCGCGCATCCTAGTACATGGCCCCCGGTTTGGCACGAACAAAAAATCAACCGGATCCGTGATCCCGCGCTTCCGGTTTTCCGCGCCCCGCACTACACTCCGCCCCGGAGAACCCGTATGAAAACCTTGTTTACCTGCCTGCTGCTGCTCGCCCTCACCGGTCATGCCGCCCGCGCCGCCGACCCCACCGTCGTACACGCCCCGGTCACCACCGCCCTGCGCGGCGTCCCGGTGAAGATCGCCGCCACCGTCGAGACCGCGCCCGGCGCCACCGTCACCTCCGCCGTCGTCCTCGTCCGCCTCTCCGACGCCGGCACGCCCATCCGCACCCCGCTGACCGGCTCCGGCGACGGCGCCTACTCCGCCGTGCTTCCCGTCTCGATGTTCCGCTCGGTCTCCGTGTTCTGGTACGCCCTCGACCTCCGCGACGATCAGGGCGGCTCGGCCGGCACCCCGTGGCTGCGCGTGGTCATCGCCGACCCGATCGAACAAGGCGGCAG
>CALBHI010000415.1 GCA_937894535.1 uncultured Verrucomicrobiota bacterium | reverse complement strand
CGGTGATCGTGGTGTTTCCGCTGTTGCCCACCGGACCGGAGAAGCGCGGCGCGTAGGAACCGCCCTGGTTCTCGATGAAGAAGCCCTGGCCTTCGTTGGGCGTGTAGGGTGTATCCCAGTTGCCGCCCGAGAGGGTGATGGTCGTGAAGGAGCCGTTCGCCTCGACGAAATACAGGCGGGAGCCGTTGGCGAGGCCAGCCTTGAGCTCGTCACCAAACATGCCGGACAGGCTGAGGTCATCGTAATCCACCGGAGCGCTCAGCATGCTGTAGCCGGAAGGGATGGTCGGCTTGTACACACTCCACACCGAGGCATCGGCGACCGGGCTGGGCGTGGCCCCGACGATCACCACCTTGAAGTACCGCTTGTCGTCCTCGATGACCGGGTACGACATCGGATCGGTCGTGGCCTGCACGCCGGCCTGCACCAGTTGCCAGATCATGTTTCCGCCGGCATCGCTATCGCTGTAGTAGATATCGTAACGGGCCCCGACCGTCGCCGTCCAGGTGACGGACGTGCTGGCGCCACTGGCCGGTACCTGTTCGATCACCACATCCGAGGTCGCAGGCAACGTGATGCTGTTGGTCAGCGAATTCCCGCCGGTGCAACCTGTCCCCACCACCGCCCGCACCCGGTAGTAGTAGGTCTGGCCGGGTGTGAGGCCGGTGATCTGCCGCGACAGGCCGGCGACCGCAACATTTTCCTGGCCGGATACGAACGAGCTGAAGGTGTTGTTGGGCGACAGGTCGAACCGGTAACCGGAAGCACCTGCCACGGAACTCCAGTTGGCCTGGAATGCGGTGGTGCTCACCACGGTTTCAGCGAGGAGGGTCGGCGCGGAAAGCGCCGGACAGACCACGGTGTTGGTGGCGGCGGCGACATTGTCCGCCGTGTTCAAGTCGTTGCCCGCGCCCATGACCACGCGCACCGAACTGGTGATGGTGCCCGGCACCGACGGCAGGGCGGTGACGGTCAGGTTGGTCGTCGCGCCGGCTTCCAGCCCGGTGATGGTCCAGACGATCCGGCCACTGCTGTGGGTGCCGCCGGAGGAGCTGCTCACATACGTCAGGGTGCTGTCCAGCGTGTTGGTCACGGTGGCGACGCCCAGCACATTCGGCCCGTGGTTGGTCACCGCGATCGTGTAGGTCAGGTTTGCGCCCACCGTGGCCGGCTCCGGTGTTCCGGCGATGGCCACGCCGAGGTCGGTGTTCAGGGCGGTGCCGGACAACGAAATGTCATCCACGTTCCATCGTTCATCGCCATCGTTGTTGTTGGCAATGACGCGCAGGCGGACCGACGTGGTTCCATCCGGAACGGCGATCTGCAAGGTGGCGTAGCCATCGGTGGTGCGGTTACCGCCGCCAGCCGGCTGCACGGTGATCGGTGTTCCCGCGGTGGTGGAGCCCACGCCGGAGGCATTGTAGGCCCAGCGGGCATTGCTGTTGCCCTGCACGGTAATGTCCGGGGTGGCACCAAACGCCGCACCATTCAGGGCGACATACACCCGGACCATGTCCGTGGCCTCCGCACCGTTGCCCGAGGTACCGGCCGTGCTGCTGAGATGCACCGTGGCGGTCATGCTGTTGTAGCCGAGCACCGAGACGTTCGCGAGGTCGAGGGTGTTGGAACCGTTGATGTTCTGCCACGACCGGGCACCGGTGCGGATGCGTTGCGAGGCCGGGGTGTCGCCGGATCCGGTGGTGGTGGAAACCTGGGCGTTGCCGGCACTGATGCCCCAGGTGTCGGCCACGGTGTTCTCGAAACCCTGGAACCAGATCGACTGCGGACCATCGTTGTCGGTGATCGTCACCACGTTGGTCGAGATCGCACCGAGGATGACCAGGCCGTACGCGTTGGTCAGGGTCAGTTCGATGGTCTCGGCGCCTTCGTCCAGAATGTCCTCGATCGGGTAGATCACGATCGCATTGGTGCGCGGTCCGCCGGAAACGAACACGATGTTGGTGGAACTGGCGGTGTAATCAACATCCGGCAAAGCGGTGCCGGCGATGGCGACCTGTACCGTGGCATCGACCGAGGCGGAGATGCTGATGTAGATGTTGGTGAAGGCACCGGCCTCGGAAATCGAGGAGGCGCTGGCCAGGAACTGCACCGTCGGCTGGGTGACGGTGAAGAGCAGGTTGGTGGTGGTGGTCAGGCTGTCGTTGTCGCGGTCGGTATCGAAATCCGTCGCGGAAACCCGGGCGGTGTAGATGCCCTGTTCGGTGATGGCGGAGGCGCTGATCGTGTAGGCGAGGTTGCTGGCCGCGGCGAGCGCACTGCCATTGGCGGTCGGCCCGTTGGTGAACACGACGTTGGTCAACACCTGCACGCCGCTCGGGCTGAATAGGTTGATGCGCGGGGCGAGGGTGACGTCGGCGCCGGTCCCGTACACGCCGCTGCCGGTATCCTGCACGCGGCCGGTGACCAGGATGCCGCTGTCGAATCCGCCCAGCGGGAAGGTCTGGCCGCTCAGGGTGAAACCGCTCAACACCGGGGCGGTGGCATCGTCATCGGCCACCGTAAAGGTGTAGTTGGTCGTGGTCACGTTCGGGGTCAAGGCGGCATCCGCCGCGCCGACCACGATGGTGTAGACACCAAGCGAGAGGTTGGCGGGAACAACGCCGGCAAAGGTGTCGGCAATCCGGGTCGGCGTCAAGGCACCGCCATTGACCGGAGCGGTATCGAACCCGTTGGAGGCCACCACGGTTACGCCGAGGTTGTTCAGAATAACGTAATAGGGCGTGTTGCCATCGGAGAGCACGCCGCTCTGCGTATCGGAAACAAGTCCGGTGACCGCAAAGCCCGCGGCCATGGCCGCATCGTTGGTCGTGCGTCCGGCCAGGCTGATGCCCGCGAAGACCGGGCCTTCGGCGTCGGAAGCACCCGCCACGCCAGCGAGTTGGATGTCATCGACATTCCATACTTCGTCGGCGGCATTGTTCAGCGCGACGATGCGCATGCGCACCGTGGCAAAGCCGTCCGGAATGACCACGATCGCGGTGGCGACGCCATTCGGATCGGCACTGACCGTCACCGGCACCCCGGCCGTGGTGGATGCGGTGCGTGCCGCGGCATAGGTCCAGTTGGTGTTGCCGAAGCCGTTGATCTGGATGTCCGGCGAGCCGGAGTACGCGGCGTTGTTGAGCGATACGAACAGGCGCACGTTGTCGGTGCTATCCAGACCGCCGCCGGTGGTGGACGACGCGGCGAGGCGCACGGTGGCGGTAACCGATTGGTAGCCGGCGAGGCTGACCGGTCCGAGTTCCAGCGTGGCGGTGCCATTGTTCACCTGCCAGGACCGAAGGCCGCTGCGGATGCGGGACTGAGCCGGCGTGTCGTTTGTGCCGGTCGCGGTCGAACCCGTTACCCCGTTGGTGATCGTCCAGGTGTCGCAGACGCCCGCCTCGAAACCCTGGAAGGCGATCAGCGCGGGGCATTCGTCATCGGCGATGCGCACGGTGTGTTGGGCGGGGTTGCCGACCGACAGGCCGGGATCCGTGCCGAGGGTCAGCACGACGGTTTCATCCCCCTCGAACGCGCCGTCATCGACCGCGGTGACGGTGAAGAACTGGGTAACGGAACCGGAGGAGGAAAAGACCAGGTTCGTCGTCGTGGTGGTGAAGTCGTCCGCGACCCCCAGCGTCGCACTGCCCGCAATGGCCACGCGGACCGTGGTATCCATCGGCGAGGAAACGACCACGGCGATCGATGTGCTGCCGCCGTTTTCACCGATGATCGAGAAGTTGTTGCCGAAGCGGACGGTGGCCCCGGACACCGAGAACACCAGGCTCGTCGTCGTGGTCAGGCTGTCACCCGGGCGATCCATATCGGCATCGGTGACGGTCACCACCGCGGTGTAGGTGCCGAACTCGGTATAGAGCGAAGCCGGCGACGTATAGACCAGGCTGCCGAAGAAGAATGTATTTGCGTAGGCCCCGTTGGTCGAGGGGCCGACATAGAAGACGGCATTGGTCAGCAACTGGACGCCGCTGGGGCTGTAGAGGTTGATGTTCGGCGCGATGGCCGGAGAGTTGGTGATGGCCAACAGGCCGCTGACGGAATCGCGGGCCTGGCCGGTGATGACGATGCCGTTCGGGAAGCTGCCGGCAAGGAACACCTGGCCATCGACGGTAAAGCCTTGGAGAACCGGCGGGAAGAGGTCGTCATCCACCACCGTGAAGGTGTAGTTGCTGGTGGTGGCGTTGCCGGCGCCGTCCACCGCGCCCACCACCGCCGTGTAGGTGCCAAGCACGATACTGGCCGGGGAAACGGCGGCGACCGACTCCAGCAGCGTGGACGGAACATTCGCGCCGTTGACCGGGGCGGTGTCGAAGGTGTTGGAGGTCTCGATGAACGCGCCGTCCGGGGCGCGGATGAAGACGTACGGGGTGTTCGCATCCGACACGATGCCGCTGTAGGTTTCCAGCACCGAACCGGTGATCACAAACCCGGAGCCGATGATCTGGTCGTTGGTGGCGCGGATGTCGAACCCGGTGATGGACGGTGGGGCGGTGTCCACATACGCGCCGGCCACGCCGCTCAACTGGATGTCGTCGATGTTCCAGATTTCATTCGCGTTGTTGTTGGCGACGATGCGCAAGCGAACCGAGGCATAGCCGTCGGGGATGATGATCTGCGCGGTCGAGTAGTTGGCATCCCCGTTCTGGTTTGAGACGGAGTTGACGGTGATCGGCGTGCCGGCGGTGGTGCTGGCGATGTTGGTAGCCGCCGTGAAGGAATACCGGGCATTGTTGTCCGCGGCCCCGTTGATCTGGACATCCGGCGTGGCGGCATACACCGCCTCGTTCAGCGAAACGAAGATTTTCACGCTGTCGGCAAGGTCGGCACCGTTGGCGGCGGTGAACGACGTGGAGGACAGACGGACCGTCACCGTGGCCGCGTTGTAGCCGATCAGCGAGACCGGCCCAAGGTCAAGGGTGGCGGTGGCGTTGCTGACCTGCCACGAGGCGGAACCGGTGCGGATACGGGCATTGGCCGGGGTATCGGTCGCGCCGGTCAGCGCGGAAATGCGGTTGGCGCCGCCGGTAATGGCCCAGGTATCGCAGAAGTCGCCCTCGAAGCCCTGGAAGGCGATGGCGTTGGCGACCGCGCAATCGTTGTTCTCGAGCGTCACGGTGAAGACCGCGGGTGTTCCGGTGGAGGCACCGCTGATCGCATCGAGGGTCAGCACCACGGTCTCCGCCACCTCGACCTCCGGATCGTCGGTGATGGTGATCACGAACGTGGAGGAGGTGGAGCCGCCGTTGAGGGTGAAGCTGGTAGTGTTGATGCTGTAGTCGGTATCGAGCAGCGCGGTCCCGCCCAGGGCGACCTGGCCGCTGACGTTGTTCAGCGTGCTCGATTTGAACACGGTCACGGTGTAGCTGACCGACCCCTCCGACACGCTGGCCGCACTGGCGGTGAATTGAACGGCGGGTTCGTTGTCGGTGATGGTGAGGACGAAGTTGGTCGCCGAACCAGCAAGGATGTTGGCTCCACCGACGAGTTGGACCACCAGGGTTTCCGAGGGCTCGACGATGCTGTCATCGATCAGGTTGATCACGACATTCGAGGTGGTGGGTCCACCGGCCGTAAACACGATGTTGGTGGTGGCGAAGGTGATGTCGTTGCCGTCTTCGGCCGTCGAACTGGCCGCCCGGGCCACCTGGACGGTGGCGTTCGCCGACGTGGTGAGGGTGACGGGAATCACCACGGTGCCGGCCGATTCCGCGACCGAGGCCGACGCGATGGCAAAGTTGGCGATCGGGCTGTTGGCGGCCGTGGTCACGCTTTCCGTGGCGGAGTTGGGGCTGACGCAGCCGCTGGCGCCCTCGGCGCGCACCCGGTAGTAGTACACCGTGTTTTCGCTCAGTCCGCTCACCGCCACGCTGGTTCCGGCCACGGCGAGGTTCGAATAGCCGGTCACGTACGAATCGGCACCGCCGCTGGTCACGTGTTGCAGCACAATGTCATCAACACGCATGGACGCGGTACCGGTCTTCACCCAGCGGATGCTCAGGTTCGTCGTGGCGGCGCCGGCATTGAAGGCCAGGTTGGAGACATAGTACCAATTGATGGCGGCCCCGGCGGCGGGCAGGTTGGACACGGCGATGCTGTTCCACGTCGTGCCGCCGTTGGTGGACCAGCCCATGGTGAACGTGGCGTTCACCGAGCCCGATTCCTTGCGGTAGCCGAAGCCCAGGCGTTGGAAGCCGTTTCCATCGGTACTGATCCCGTGGATGGCGAACCCGTACTCGCCGGAGGTGCTGGTGAAAAACACGTTGGCACCGCCGGAGGCGGCGTTGCCGGCAGGATCGCTGTAACCACCGGACACGCTGGTGGCCCGGAGGTCGGCGGGATTCGCGGCGCCGCCGGCATTCATCAGGTAGTCATCATTGTCAAACCCTCCGCCCGCTTCGTGGCTGGCGAGGGTGGTGGTGCCGCCGACCGAACCCATGGTTTCGCGGAAGGCGAGGTTGGTCGCGGGACCCGAGCCGCCGATGCCGGGGGTGGTGCCGACATCAATCCGGTAGCCGGTGGCGCCGGCCAGGGCGCTCCAATTCGCGGTGAAGCTGGTGGTGTTGGTCGGATTGGCGAACAAGCCGGTCGGCCCGCTGCCAAAGCACGCGGCGGAGAAACTCTGTTCGTTGCCGTAGGCGGTGCCGACACTGTTCACGGCATAGGCGCGCACGTAGTAGGTTTGGCCGGGGACAAGTCCGGTCAGCGCGCTGGTGAAGAGTCCGCTGCCGGTTCCGTCGCTGGTGGTGCTGTCGCTGGTGGTGGGCGATCCGCTGGTATTCCAGGCCACGCCGCGCTGGGTCACGCTGACGCCGCCGTTGTCGGTGATGTTACCGCCGCTGCTGGCGCTGACCGTGGTGATCGCGGAGACGGGGGTGGTGGTGATCGAAGCCAGCATGGACACGGTGGTCACGGTGGCGGTGGTGGAGTTGCCGCTGGTGCCGGACTCATTCTGCGCGCGCACGCGGTAATAATAAGTCACGTTGGGCGACAGGCCGGTCACGCCGGTCGTGGTCACCAGCCCCATTACCCGCGCACTGAAGCCGGGCACGAGGGCCGAGAAATTCGCGGCGGTCGCGACATCCAGCAGGTAGTTGGTCGCGCCGGTCGCGGCATTCCAGTTCGCGGTGAAGGTGATGTTGGTGATGTCGGTCGCTGCGGCCACCGCCGGTGCGGCGGGAATCGTGAGGAACGAGGATTCGGAGGAATAACCCGATCCGGCGCTGTTGGAGGCATAGGCGACAAAATACACGGTGGAGCCGGCTGGCAGGCTGGCGGCATTCACGGTAAACGCCCCATTGCCGAAGGTGCCGGTTTGGTTCACCTTGGTTCCGGTGCCCGGCGGCGTGAAGCCGGAGGACGTGTGCCAGAACACGCCGCGTTCGGTGACCGGGGCGTTGTTGGTGTTGTCGATCGTACCACCGAGGGTGGCGGTGGTGATGGCCACCGCGGTGGCGGTAGGGGTGCTGACAGCAGGCGTTGTGGGGGTGGGCGCACCCGCCGCGGTG
>CALBHI010000414.1 GCA_937894535.1 uncultured Verrucomicrobiota bacterium | reverse complement strand
TAATATGCCGCTTCCAATTCGGGAACCCGGGCCGGGTGGTCAAACCCCGATCCGGTCACACCGTCCTTGCAACCCAACCGGCTGTTTTGCACCGGACCGGGCGCAGCCTGGCCGCCCAGCCAGGCATGGATACCGCGCGCGGCCTTCTTGCCCTCGGCCACCGCGTTGACCACTTCGCGTCCGCCGTTGCGCGCATCGCCGCCGACAAACACCTTCGCGACATTGGTCTGTCCGGTCTGCGCATCGCAGACCACCCGGCCCGCCTTGTCGAGCGCGAGGTCCGGCACCAGCTTCTTCAGCATCGACACCTGCTTTTGCTGGCCCAGCGCCTTGATGACCATGTCAAATTCCTGGACAAACTCCGAGCCGGGAACGACCTCCGCCTTGCCTTCGGCGTTGTTGCGGGTCTTGACCAGCTTGAGCGCGGAAACGCTGCCGTTGCCAATCACCTCGACCGGCGCGGTGTGGAACAGGAACGCACAGCCGTCCTTCTTGGCGATCTCGTATTCGTAGGCGTAGGCCGGCATGTCCTCCTCGCCGCGGCGGTAGATGATCGTCGCCTCCTTCGCACCGAGCCGCTTGGCCTGGGTCACGGCATCGATGGCGGTATTGCCGCACCCGATGACCGCGACCCGCTCCCCCACCGGAACCTGGTGCAGCGGACGGGTGTGGATCCAGTCGATGAACTCCAGCGCCTCGACCACGCCCGCCTTTTCTTCGCCGGGAATGTCAAGCTTGAGCGTGTTGCCGAGGCCGACGCCGAGGAATACCGCATCAAAGTCGGCAAGGATCTTGTCCATGGCGATGTCCTTGCCAACCTCGATCCCGGTGCGGATCTCCACCCCGAGGCTCTTGACCAGATTCACTTCGGCCAGGCTGACCTCCGGCGTCAGCTTGTAATAGGCGATGCCGTAGGTGTTGAGTCCGCCGGCCTCCGGCTTCTTCTCGAAGATCACCACCTGGTAGCCCAGGCGCGCCAGTTCCGCCGCGCATCCGAGGCTGGCCGGACCACCGCCGATCAACGCGGCCTTGCGCCCGTTCGGACGCGCCTTCACCGGAAATACATTGATCTTATTGTCAAAGACATGGTCGGTGGCGTAGCGCTGCAGGCGGCCGATCTTGATCGGCTTCTCGTCGCGGTCGAGCATGACGCACGCGCCCTCGCACAGCACCGAGGTCGGGCACACCCGCGCGCAACTCGCGCCGAGGATGTTCGCTTCGAGGATGACCTTGGCCGCACCGGTGAGGTTGTGGCTGGCGATCTTCTTGATGAAGCCGGGAATGTCGATGCCGGTCGGACAGGCCATGATGCACGGCGCATCGAAGCAATACAGGCAGCGGTCGGCCTCGACCTTCGCCTCTTGCGGGCGATACTTCGGTTCGATCTCGGCCATCGACTGGCTGGCCGCTTCCGGGGTGATCCGTGGTTTCAATGTCATGTCTCTGTATCCTTGTTTTTCTTGCCGCTTTCCAAGGGTTTCAGGTGTCGGGTGTCGGGACAAGGATGGCGGCCCCCTCCCGACACCCGAACACCGAAACCTGAAACCTTCTCACTCAGAATGCCGCCTCCTGGTAAGGCAACCCGTGCGCATCGGCCACCGCCTTGTACACGACGTGGCCCTGGTAGGTGTTCAGGCCGAGCCGCAGGTCGGGCATCTGCCGCATCGCGGCATCGAGGCCGAGGTTGGCGAGCTTGACCGCATACGGGATGGTGGCGTTGGTCAGGGCCTGGGTCGCGGTACGGCAATAGGCTCCGGGCATGTTGGCGACGCAGTAGTGCACCGTGTCCTCCTCGACATAGATCGGGTTCTCGTGGGTGGTCGCGCGCGAGGTCTCGGCGCACCCGCCCTGGTCGATGGCGATATCGACGAACACCGCACCGGGTTTCATGACCTTGAGCATCTCGCGGCGGATCAGCTTCGGGGCCTTCGCGCCGGGCACCAGCACCGCGCCGATCAACAGGTCCACTTGCGGGAGAGCCTCCATCAGGTTCTGCTCGTTCGAATACAACGTGTTCGCCGTGCCGTGCAGGCTGATGTCGAGGAAACGCATCTGCTGCAGATCCACCTCGAGCACCGTCACCTGCGCCCCGATGCCGGCGGCGACCCGGCCGGCATTGATGCCCGACGTACCCCCGCCAATAATGAGGACGTTGCCGGGCAGAACGCCCGGAACGCCCCCGAGCAAGACACCCTTGCCACCCTGCGCCTTGCTCAAATAAAACGCCCCGACCAGCGCGCTCATGCGGCCGGCGATCTCGCTCATCGGCTCCAGCAACGGGAGCCGCCGCCCGACCTGCACCGTCTCGTAGGCAATGCCCGCGGTGCCGCTCTTCGCCAACGCCTCGGTCAGCGGCTTGTCCGCGGCGAGATGCAGGTAGGTGAAGAGCAGCAGGTCCTTGCGCAGGTATCCGTACTCGGAGGCGATCGGCTCCTTGACCTTGATCACCATCTCGCAGGCCCAGGCATCGGCCGCCTTCGGCACGATCCGCGCCCCGGCCTGGACATACTGCTCGTCGGGAAAGCCGCTGCCCTCGCCGGCCCGCGTCTCGACCAGCACCTCGTGGCCGGCCTGCACGAACATGCGCGCCGCGGCCGGTGTGCAGGCCACGCGGTTTTCTTTCACTTTAATTTCTTTGGGGACGCCAATTATCATAGTGTGGTTCCTTGTTCAGAGTTCAGGGTTGGCTTTTCTCCCCCATCAACCATTAACCATTCTCCATCAGCCTTCTCCGTACGCCTGGTCCAGCACGGCCAGCGTGAAATCGACATCGGCCTCGCTGATGCACATAGGCGGGGTGATGCGGATGACGTTGCCGTAGAGGCCGCCCTTGCCGATCAGCACACCCAGATCCTTGGCGCGCTCAAACACGCGCGCGGTAGTGTCGCGATCGGGCTCCTTCGTTGCCCGGTCCTTGACCATCTCCAGCGCAACCATCAAGCCCTTGCCGCGCACCTCGCCGATGACCGCGTGTTTGGCCATCAGCTTTTTCATGCCGGCGAGCAAGCGCTCGCCGAGCACGGCGCAGCGCTGTTGGTAGCCTTCGCGGTCGATGATCTCGAGCACCTTGCGGCCGATCGCACAGGAAATCGGATTGCCGCCAAACGTGTTGAAATGGATGCGCTGGGCGAGGGTCGCGGCGATCTTCGGCGTGGTCACCACCGCGGCCAGCGGCGCGCCGTTGCCGATGCTCTTGGCCATGGTGACGATGTCGGGTACGACGCCCTGCGTCTCGAAGCCCCAGTATTTCTCGCCGGTGCGGCCAAAGCCCGCCTGCACTTCGTCGGCGATGCAGATGCCGCCCGCGTCGCGCACGATCTGGTAGGTCTCCTTAAGGTAATTGTCGGGGAACACCACCACGCCACCGACGCCCTGGATCGACTCGGCAAAGAAGCCGGCGATCTTGCCCGGCGTGCCGAAGGCGATCATGTCCTTGATCTCCTGCGCGTACTTACGGCCGGCCTCCGGGTCGTCATGGCCCCAGCGGCCGCGGTACGGATCGGCCACCTGGGCGTGGTGCACGCCGAAACTGTGCGGGTAGTTGAATTTCCACGTGCTGTGCGAGGTCAGCGCCATCGTCGAGGCCACGCCGCCGTGGTAGGCATTGCGCAACGCGATGATGTCATAGTTGCCGGTGTACAGGCGGGCCATCAGCATCGCCAGGTCGTTCGCCTCCGAGCCGGAGTTCACGAAATAGCAGACCTTCAGATCGCCCGGCATCTTGTCGGTCAATTCCTTGGCATACTTCGCGATGACCTCGTTCAGGTAGATCGTCGTGGTATGGGATATCGTCTTCATCTGCTCGTCGGCCGCGGCAACAATGTCCGGATGGGCATGGCCGACACTGACCGTCACGATGCCGCCGAACATGTCGAGGTAGCGCCGACCCTTCTCGTCCCAGACATACTGCATCTTGCCCTCGACGATCATGATCGGGTTCTTGTAGTAGAGGAACAGGCCGGGCGACAGGTGCGCCTTGCGCAGGGCCATCGTTTCGTCGAAGGAAAGGCCTTTGTAGGGCTTAGGGGTGAAGTTCGTCGGGGGCAGGTTCGGATTCATAGCGTATTCACTTTCTCCATGCGGTTACCCGGCTCGGCGGGAGCCTCGTCGTCCCGCACACGATCAACGGGAAGGCGAGGCTCCAGTCGAGATGGGTGATTAATGACTCTTTTTCCTCATCAGGACGACATACACGGCCAGCGCGATCAGAAACCCGGTAAACCAGGCATAGCTGTACAGGCCAGACCAGAACGCACCCGCCTGGATCGTGCCGATCTGGGTCAGGAAGCCCGGGACATTCGGCAGGATGGCCACCACCAGCGCAATCAAGGCCGCCGGATTGTACCCGCCGGCATAGGCATACTCGCCCTTCGGGTCGTACAGTGCGGCGAGGTTCATCTTCGTCTTGCGGACGATGAAATAATCGGCGACCAGAATGCCCCCGATCGGCCCGAGCAAACCCGAATAGCCGATCAGCCAGGTGAAGATGTACCCGCTCGGATCGGCTACCAGCTTCCACGGCTGCATCAGGATGCCGATGATACCCGTGATCACCCCGCCGACCCGCAGGCTGATCGTGCGCGGCATGAAATTGGAGAAGGCCGTCGCCGGGGCCACCACGTTCGCCGCCAGGTTGGTGGTCAACGTGGCCAGGGTCAGGGCGAACATGGAGACGATGATCACCCCCGCGCTGTCAAACCGGGCCAGCAACTGCACCGGATCCCAGATCGCCTCGCCGAAGATCACCACCGTGGCGCTGGTCACGGCCACCCCGACAAACGCATAAAACGGCATCGTCGTGTTGAGGCCGAGGAATTGTCCGAGCATCTGGTCCCGCTGGCTCTTCGCCTCGCGGGTGAAATCGGGGATATTCAGCGACAGGGTCGCCCAGAATCCGACCATCGCGGTCAGGCTCGGGAAAAACACCCGCCAGAAATCACCCGACGTCTCGAACTTGTCCGGCTGCGACAACATCGGGCCAAACCCGTCCGCCTGGACATAGGCCCAACCCAACAGGGCCAATCCAAGTCCGATCAACAGCGGTGCACCCCAGCTCTCAACCACCCGGATGCTCTCCATGCCGCGCCAGAAAATCGCCACGTTGATCGCCCAGAACAGCAGAAAACACAGGAACTGGGCGACATTGACCTGGATGTGGGCGTTGCTGAAGAACCCGATCACCGCCGACTCGGCAATGCCCGGCCACTGCAACCGCGCCAATTCGTAGATCGCCGATCCGCCAATCCAGGTCTGGATGCCAAACCACCCACACGCCACTACGCCGCGCAACACCGAGGCCACGTGGGTGCCATGCGTACCGAACGATGCCCGGGCGAATACCGGGAAGGTGATGCCGTACTTTGTCCCGGCATGGCCATTCAAGACCATCGGAATCAACACGATGAGGTTGCCCAACGCCACCGTCAGGATCGCCTGCCACCAACTCATCCCTGCGGCAATCAGCCCGCTGGCTAGCATGTAGGTGGGAATGCACACCGACATGCCCACCCACAAGTGCGCGATGTCCATCATCTTCCAACGCCGCGCGGCCGATCCGATTGGCGCCAGATCATCGTTGTAGAGGGGACTCGCCGCAATCTGCTGACGCTCGGACGAGGAGAGATCGGACGCAAGACCTGCCATCATGAAGGTAGACTCCTACGACAGTCGGGCCGGGTGACCCCGGCCGGGCTGGGGCTACAAGTGAAGAACTTCGTAATTGTAGCGCGCACTAGATATAGTATGAAAGGGATGGGTTTTTACCGTCAATGTAAAATCGGGGAAAAACGGATATTTCGTTGTGCGAGAAGCAATCATGGCTAAATATTGATCGAATACCCACCACACAATGTCGCTCATCACCGTTCAATAAAACGTATCGACACCACAGGATATGGTATGACCCCCTGGCATCTGCTTGATCAAACCACGATCCTCGACTGCGGCCGCTACCTGCGCGTCGACCAGCACCGCATCCAGCTGCCCGACGGCCGGGTGATCGAGGACTGGCCGGTGGTGATCACGCCGGACTACGTGAACATCCTCGCCCGCGATCCCCAGAAGCGCTTCATCCTGTTCCGGCAGACGAAGTACATGGCCCCGGCCATGTCCCTTGCCCCGCCCGGAGGCTACCTCGATCCCGGCGAGGATCCCCTCACCGCCGCCCGGCGGGAACTCCGCGAGGAAACCGGCTATACCGCCCCGGATTCCGACTGGCACCACCTCGGTTCCTTTGTCGTGGACAGCAACCGCGGCTGCGGACATGCCCACCTCTACCTCGCCCTCAACGCCAGCCCCACCACCCCCATCGCCTCCGACGACCTCGAAGAACAAACCCTCGTCCTCGCCTCCCGCCCCGACCTCGAACAGCAACTCACTACGGCCTGCCCGATTCTCTCCGCCACCCTGCTCTTCACCCTCGCCCTGCGCTACCTCGACCAGCCTCCGGCCCGCTAAAGCCACCCCGCCCGCAATTCCCCGGTCATCATCTAGGTCTTTTTCCTAGATAAAAATCCGCACCCCAGGCCGATGGTATCGGTCAACCGTTCTCCCTAGGATGGCACCCGTGAAAGCAGTTCGGGTTGCCGGATGAAATATGAGGACTTCATAGCGGTGGATAGCCTGAAGCGCCAAGGAGGTCGGGACCCTCTCCAGCTCACGCGACTGGAGAGGGTTTCACTTCCCGACAAACCCTGCGAAAACTTGATCAGCGAATTGACCCAACAAGTGACCCATCACCCGTCATCCCTCCTGTTCCGCCACCTCGCCGCCTGCTACGAACACCTTGATGAACACGAAGAAGCCTCCATCTTGCTGGATCTGGCGAACCAGCCGAATGCATTTTCCACCATGACCACGTTCCGTTAACCCAAACCCCAAACCGGCTATCCCCGCCGGGTCCGCGGGCATGCGTTTCACGTGTGCCCGCGGATTTTTTTTGCACTCGGCACGCACCGGGACATACCGGCTCACATGATGGCGCGGTACAACCCCGTGCCGAGGTCGCTGTTCTCGAAAACCAGATGGAGCGGCGGTGGCTCTCCCGGCCAGACAAGCCAAACCCTGGTCGATGATGCAGGATGATGGCGGCCGAACCCGTTCCACCGCGGGAAAGGGTCGTGAGCACACGGCGGAGCCATCCTCCGCGCCGTCCGTTCGTTTTCAGATTGAGTTGTCGCCCGCGTTGGGCTACCTGCTGGGTAGGGAGCGTCATGAAGGAACAGTTATTCCATACCAGCATCCGCTGGCGCCTGTTGCTATCCATGGCCGGGCTGGGCCTGGTCTTTTCTGTGACGCTCATCATGATCAGCACCTACTCCCAGCGCGAAATGACCCAGCGCGCCCTTGACCATGCCATCACCACCCGTAAGGAAGCCCTGGTCGAGCAGGGCCGCTATGCCCTCGGCCATATGCGCGAGCAGGTCTCCGCCCTCGCCGGCTACCAGAACCACGCCGCCATTACCAACGCCGCCTTCGCGATGTTGAACCAATACCCCGACCTTGTGGCCGTGGACATTACCGACGCCACCTCCGGCCAGCGCCGCCTCCATGTCGCCCACCCGGCCGCCATGCAGACGTCCCCCCCCGGCAGCAACCACCTCGTCACCTTCACCACCCCGTTGACCCTGCCCGACCAAACCCCGGGCGAACTGACCCTCGTCTTCAGCACCGCCCGCCAACAGGCGCAGTTGGCCGATATCAGCCGTCAACTGACCGACACCTCACAGGCTCTGATCAACCGCTCCGTGCGCATCTCCATCCTGTTCCTGTGCGCCGGGATCGCGGTGATCCTGGTTGTTTCCAACCGCCTCGCCCAACCGATCGTCCGCCTTACCGAATCAGCCCAGGAACTCGCCCGCGGACACTTTGCCGCGGTCCGCCGCATCCAGCCGCACAGCGCCGACGAAATCGGCCAACTCTCCACCGCCTTCACCACGATGGCCAACGAGCTCCAGCGCACCTACCAAAAGCTGCAACAGTCTGCCGATAAAGCCAGCCGGGCCGGGGCCTTCCTCGACACCATCGTGGAAAACCTCCCCCACCTCGTCGTCGTGAAAGACGCCGCCGACCTCCGCATCATCCGCATCAACAAAGCCGGTGAAGCCATCCTCGGCCGCACCCGCGAGGATATCCTGCACCGGCGCGACGACGACCTGTTCAGCCCCGAAACCGCATCACGCCTGACCCAACTCGACCGCCAAGCCTTGAGCGCGAACGAGGCCCTTGATGCACCGGAAGAAAAGTTCCTCCACGCCGACGGCACCCCCCGCTACCTTCACATCCGCCGCATCCCCGTGCCCGGCCCCGAAAACCAGCCCCGGTACCTGATGGTGATCGCCGAGGACATCACCGACCGCAAGAATACCGAAGAGGAGCGACGCCTGTTCTTCCATCACGCCATGGATCTGATGTGCATCGCCTCCATGGACGGCCGCTTTGAACAGGTGAACCCCGCGTTCCTGGAAACCCTCGGCTATACCCGCGAGGAACTCTGCTCCCGCCCCTATACGGACTTCGTTCATCCCGACGACCGGAGCAACACCCGCCAAACCACCCGCTACCTCAACGAGGGCGGCATCGTGATCGCTTTCGAAAACCGCTACATCTGCAAGGATGGCAGCATCCGCTGGCTCACCTGGAACGCCGGCATCAACCACGAGTTCAAGAAGGTCTATGCCGTCGCCCGCGACACCACCGCGCAGAAGACCATGGAGGAACGCATCGTCCAAGCCAGCCTGCGTGAACAGGAACGTATCGCCCGCGACCTGCACGACGGCCTCGGCCAGATCCTCACCGCCCTCGCCTACAAGGGCAAACTGATCGAACAGATGCTCCTTGCCAATGAAACACCCTCGATTCGCCAGGCGGCGGAAATCGTCAGCCTCGCCAACAAGGCCTCCGAGCAGGCCCGCATGCTCGCCCGCGGCCTCGACCCGATCGTGATGACCGAAGGCCTCGCCATGGCCCTGCGACCGGAGGAATTCGTAACGCGGGTTCAGGAAAA
>CALBHI010000413.1 GCA_937894535.1 uncultured Verrucomicrobiota bacterium | reverse complement strand
CGGGCAGCGCGGCAGCACCGAGCAGGAGGCCAAGCAGTCCGTTGAGCAACAGGTGCACGCTGGAGGGACCGATGTTCACATGGATCAGCGAGGCCATGAAAAACACCGCGGCGAGCACGCCGACCCGCGGGATGCGCTCGTAGTCGATCGCGCGCAGGCTGGCCGCCACGGCCCCGGCGGCGAGCACATTCGTGGCGAGCATGATCTGCGTGCTTAATGCGCCATCGGCGATGTGCACAGCTACTCCATGTCCACGGTGCGGACCCAGATCAGGCCGCCGAGTTCCACGCCGACCGCGCCGCCCTCCGGGCTGAGCATCGGCTGATCGCCATCCACCAGCGCGGCGAACGACCACCAACCGGCGCGGGGCATCACGTAGGTGAACACGCCGTTGGCATCGGCCTTGATGACCTGGGTGATGAAGGCATCGGCGGGGATCGCAACGGCCTGGTCGCGGTTCCAGTATTCCACTTCGATTTCGGCGAAGGGCACCGGCTCGCCGTGTTTGCGCACGATGCCGCGGAACGCGTTGCCGGTCCACAAGCCGTAAGGACGGACGAGCGGTTCAATCTCGACGGGGAAGCCGACGGGGGCATCCCACCCCTCTTCTTCTCCGAACGCGTTCACCACGACCTTGGTGTAGTGGATGATCATCTTCTGCTCGGCCGGTTCCCAATACGGGGCGGGCTCGAGGAAGAACACGTGGTCGCCGGGGTGCTTCACGGTGTAGTCGGCGGTATAGGCGCTCTGGCTGTCGATCGGTAGCGGTTGCAGCGTCTCGCGCAAATCGGTTTTTTCCCCGCCGGCGAGTACACCGAACTGGACGGGTTCGCCCATGGTCATGACCGGTCCGCCTTCCATCGGATGGGTGAAGAGGATGTCGAAGGAGACGGTGCGGGTGTCCGCGCCGGCAAGGTCGGTCGAGGGCACGAGGATCTGGAAGTGGGCGGAGGCGACCAGGGTCGTCATCGATCCGGCAAGGGTAACGGCAGACAGCAAACGTCGTGTTTTCATGGTATTCATCCAACGCCAATCCGGCAGCTTCGCGGCGCGGCGCTCGTAACACGTATCATAAATTAGTAACACGCGGCCAGGAAAAAGCGGCGCGTCCAGGGATTGGACCATCCGGGCGGGGCGTTGTCCAGGGACTGGACAATGTTGCGCGTGCTTACAGGCCGAGGGCGGTCAGGCCCTGGTAGATGACAAGGGCGGCGGTGTAGGCGAGCGCGGTCATGTAGGCGAGTTGGAACAGCGGCCATTTCCACGAGTTGGTTTCGCGGCGGGTGGCGGCCTGGGTGGGCAGGCATTGCATGGCGAGGACGTAGAAGACGAGCAGGCTGAGGCAGGCGGGCAGCGTGAACACGGGATGGCCGTCGGGATGGGTGGCGCGGCGCATCGCGTCGTAAAGGCTTTCCGAATTTTCCTCGGCGGTGTCGGCGCCGAGGCCATAGACGACGGAGAGGGTGGAGACGATGACTTCGCGGGCGGCGAAGGAGGTGATGATGCCGACGCCGATCTGCCAGTCGAAGCCGAGCGGGCGGACGACGGGTTCGATGGCCTTGCCGAGGCGACCGGCGAAGGACTGTTCCAGTGCAGCGCGGGCGGTGAGGTGGTCGGCCTGCGCGGCCAGTTCCTCCGCGGCGGCCGTGTCACCGGCGGCGGCGAGGGATTCGGCCCGGGCGAGCAGGTCCGCGGCCCCGTCGGGAACGGCCTCGGTCTTCGGGAAGGTGGCGAGTACCCAGAGGCCGATGGAGATGAACAGGATGATCGTGCCGGCCTGGGCGACGAACACCCGGGCGCGGTCGAAGGTGTAGAGCAGCGCGGTGCGCAGGCTGGGGATGCGGTAGCCGGGCAGTTCGAGAACGAGCGGTTTGCTTTCGCCGGGCAGGATGGTTTTCTTGAACAGCCAGGCCATGGTGAGCGCGGCGGCGATGCCGAGGCCGTAGGCGCCAGTGAATAGCAAAGCGGCCTTGGCGGGGCTGTCTGGGAAGAGCAGCGCGACGACCATGGCATAGACGGGTATGCGGGCGGAGCAGGTCATCAACGGGGCGACGAGGATGGTGACGAGGCGGTCGCGCGGGTCGCGGATGACGCGGGTGGACATGATGGCGGGGATGGCGCAGGCGTGGGCGGAGAGCAGCGGCACGAAGGCGGTGCCGGGCAGTCCGATGCGGCGCATCAGCCGGTCCATCACGAACGCGGCGCGGGCGAGGTAACCGCTGTCGTCGAGCAGGGCGAGGAAGAAGAAGAGGATGCAGATCTGCGGGAGGAATATCAGGATGCCGCCGACGCCGGCGATGACGCCGTCGACGAGGAAGCTCTGGAAATCGCCGGCCGGCACATGCGCGGCGACCCAGCCGCCGAGCGAGGCAAACAGGGCGTCGATCATGTCCATCGGCACCGAGGCCACGCTGAAGATCAGGTAGAACACGGCGAGCATCACGGCAAGGAAGGCGGCGACGCCGACCACCGGATGGGTCAACACCGCGTCAAGCTTGTCGGTCTTGCGCTCCTTGGCCACGCGCGGGGCCTTGACGCAACCGGCGGATACGCGGTCCGACCAGTTGTAGCGGGCCTGGAACGGGCAGCCCGAGCAACCGCTGCACCCGGTCGGCGGCGGGATGAGGGTCACGCGTTCGGCGGGTGGACGCGCCAGGGCGTCGGTGATCGCGGCCTTGAGGTCATCGATGCCGCGGCCCTCGCAGGCCACGGTCGGGATGACCGGGCAGCCGAGTTCGCGGGCGAGGCCGGCGGGATCGACGGTGATGCCGTGGCGCTCGGCGAGGTCGATGAGGTTCAGGGCGACGACGACCGGGAGTTCGCGCTCGATGAGCTGGCTGATCACGAACAGGCTGCGCTCGAGGTTGTTGGCATCGGCGAGCACGACGGCGAGGTCGGGTCGGCCGACATCACGCGCGCGGCCGGCCAGCACGTCGGCGGTGACTTGTTCATCGGCGGTCGCCGCGGTCAGGCTGTACACGCCGGGCAGATCGAGGACCTCGACCACCCGCCCACCGAGATCGATCAGGCCCAGCTTCATCTCCACGGTGGTGCCGGAGAAATTGGCGGTGCGAGCGCGCAGTCCGGTCAGGGCGTTGAACAGCGTGGTTTTCCCGGTATTCGGACTGCCGATCAGGGCGACGAGCGGGCGCGGGACGGCGATCATGGGGCCGCTCCCGCCGGATCCAGCGGACAATCGCGCGGAGGACAGGGCGTGACGAGAATCTTCGCGGCGAGGCGCGCCGAGACGCCGACGCGGGTGCCGTACACTTTCAGGATCAGCGGGTCGCCCACGCGGACGAGTTCGATGGTGCGGCCGCCACACACGCCCATGGCCATCAGGCGTTCCAAGTCACTGTCCGGCGCTTCCACGCGGACCACGATGCCGCATTGGCGCGGGGCAAGCTGGTGGACATGGACGGGCGGAGAAGAGGCGGAAGACAAGTTCGTGTTAGGCATATAAACCATACGATATACACAACAGACAACCGCGGTCAATAGGGAGGGCGATCGACACGGAAGATCAGCGAATCCCTGATCCGGGAAGGTGTCGGGGTGGTCGGCGGGCGAGGTTATTCGATGGTGATGGTCACATCGCCGGGCCGGTTGGCGCGGGAGGTTTGTTGGTCGGGAACGAGCCCGGGCGGGAGGGGTGGCAAGGTGGCGAAGGCTGGCATGCGGTTGCTACGCTGGAAGGCGGCGAGGTCGTTGGCGAGGTCGGCGAGGTCAAGGCGGACCAGGGCATCCGCGTCGAGGCGTTGATACCCGACAATGTGTGAAAACGGCTGGCCTTCGATCATCGCGGGATTCCGCATCAGGGTGCGGTTGGGATAGCGGGCCCCCGTCCCGGCGCGGGCTTCCTCGTTCCACGCCATCAGTTGGCGCGATGAAGCGCCGTCGGCCCAAAGGTGTTCGGCGGGGATCAACTGGCGCGGGATGCCGGCCTCGTCGCAACTCCATTCAAGGCGGCTGACCGCGTGCTGGAAGACGTCGCAGAACGCGTACTTGATGTCGTACGAGCGGCCCACCAGCAAGCGCACTTTCACTTCATCGACCTGGCGTTCGCGTTCGACGAATTGATCGAGGACGAGTTGCCCATCGATCCACAACCGCGCGCCGTCATCGGATTGCAGGTAAAAGGTGTACTCGCCGGAGCGCGGCGGGACGATGCGGCCGGTCCAGATGATGGAGAATCGTTCGTCGCGGATTTTCCCCGGCCACGGACTGGCCAGTTCCCACGTGTAATTCAACGTTTCATCGATGCGCATGAAGGTTTCGCCGGTGAAGTCGATGCGGTTGAAGTAGGAACCCAGCAGCCCGTTGCGGCGGGCCCGATCGCCGTAGCGCGAGGTCAGGGTACCGAGCGACTTCAGGTCGGCGCCAACACCCTGGATGGTGAGCGGCGAAAGGTTATCGAGCATGGAGATCGCATCGTCAAAGGCCTCGGCCGGTGCGGTATCCGGCGGGGTCATGGCCGCCAGGTCTTCGGCAGTCAACGGCTCCGGGGAGAGTATCTGGTCTTCCGGGGGCTCGATGGGATCGACCGGCATGATGTCATCCAGGGATAAATCCAGCGGTTGTTCGAGGGTAAAGCGCACCTCATCCGGCGTTGGCTTGGGCGCGAACCCCAGGGTGTGCAGGAGCAGCCAGACCAGTCCGACATGCAACAACACGGACAGGACCGGGCCAAGGATACGGTTTAATTGGCGGTAGTGTTTCATGGTTTCCTGATCATACCCCGTTACCGGTTATTTGTCAGCGCAGGCGGAGCAGGTGTTCAGTCACCGTCCCAGCCGGTGGTTGGGGTCGTCGGCCATGGCGGCGAGGTTGGACCAGCGGCGCAGGTCGCGCAGTTCGGTTTCGCCGAGCAGTTCGACGTGGCCGTCGAGGTGGGCGACCACGGCGCGGCCTTCGTAGCGGAAGTCGACGAATCCGTGGCGCGCGGGGGGCGCGTCGGGATCGAAGGGCGCGGAGGACCACAGGTTGCCGACGACGGCGGGGGCCTGGACCATGAAATAGCCGGGGACG
>CALBHI010000412.1 GCA_937894535.1 uncultured Verrucomicrobiota bacterium | reverse complement strand
CTGGATGTAATCACTCGCCCCGCCCTTCAAGGCCTCGAGGGCGTTGGTCACCGAACCATGGCCGGTGATAATCACCACCGCGGTTTCCGGATGAGCGGACTGGAGGTAGCGCAGGATGTCCATCCCGTTCTCGTCGCCGAGGACCAGATCGCAGAGCACCAGGTGCGCGGGCTGTTCGGACATCCGCGAGCGCGTCTCCTCCATGTTCTCCGCGGTAGCCACATCAAATCCGGCGCGCTCCAGGTTCACGGCAAGGCCGCTGCGCACAAGATCATCGTCATCCACCACCAGGATTCGTTCGTTCATGCTCTGTCCTCTGTACCCGCGAGCGGGATGTGCAAGGTGAAGACCGTCCGTCCCGGCTGGCTATCCACACCAATGGTGCCCTTGCTGGCCCGGATCAGCGAATCGGCGACACTCAGACCCAAACCGCTGCCCTTCGCCCCCTTGGTCGTATAGAACGGCTTGAAAATCTCCGCGACCTGGCTTTCCGGAATGCCGCACCCGCTGTCGATGATCCGCAGCTCGGCCATGCCTTCCAACGCGTCCATCTCCACGACGATATCGCCGCCGGATGGCATCGCATCCCGCGCATTGATCAGCAGGTTGAGCAACACCTGGACCAGGTACCGCCGGGGCATCGCGACATTCAGGGTGGGCGTCCGGGCGGCGGTGCGGATATGCACACCCGTGCGCTTGAACTGGCTGGCCAGCAGCTGGCTGACAAAATCGAGGGCTTCGCGGGCGTCCACCACTTCGCCTTCCTGATCGGACGAGCGACCAAAGATCAGCAGCTTCCGCACCAGCGTGGCGATGGTGTCGATCCCGCGCTCCACCATGACCAGGCTCTTGCGCGCCGCCTCGTCGGCCTTCAGGGCGCGATGAACGGCATGCACGTGGCTGAGCATCCCCTGCAACGGGTTGTTGATCTCATGGGCCATGCCGGCGGCGAGCATGCCCAGCGAGTTCAGGCGGTCGGTGCGCTCCATGAAATCGCGGTGCTGCTCCTGGATGGTCCGTTGCTCCTCTTCCGCCCGCTTGCGGGCGATGATGTTGCCGAGCATCGCGCAAAACACCGCAACGATCTCCTGCTGGACCTCGTCCACCGGAGCGCCGCTGATCGCCGTATCGTTGCAGAAAAGACCGATGGCCCCGTGCTCGTGCGACATGATCGGAGTCAGCGCGACCCACCCCCGGCCGAAACCGACAATGCTCTGGCCATCCCACTCGTAGTACGGCTGGTTGACGATGTGCCAGGGATTCTCGCCGGCCTTCCGCGGCCGCAACCGATCGCGCCAGGTATCGTCGAGATGGATCACGTGGTCGAGTTCCCGCGTGGTGCGACCGCGCAGGTTAGTGCCGTAGGTCCCCTGGATCGCATCCTGTTGCACCATCATGATCGCGGTGCGCTCGAGCTTCAACCGTTCGCGCGACAATTCGACGGCGAGGCGGTAGAGGTCGTCGGTGCCGGGCGCGGCCATCAGCGCATCCGCCAACTCGAGGATGGCGCGCAACCCGTCCATGGTGGCTGCTTCGCGCTCATCGGCGAGCTTGCGGTCGGTGATGTCCATGATGATGCCCTGGTAATGCGTCACCTGGCCCTGTTCGTCACGGCGCACCCAGGTCCGGTCATCGATCCACCGCACGTCGCCTCGCTTCGAGAACACCCGGTACTGCTGCACGAACTCAGGAATGCCGCGCACGGTGAAGTCCGTCACTTCCGCACCGATCCGGCTGAGGTCCTCGGGGTGCACAATCTGCGCGAACGGCAGCCCGCCCGAGGTAAAGTCCTCCGGCGCATAGCCGAACTGCCGCACATTGTCGGTCACGTATTCCACCGGCCAGCCCGGTTCGGCCCGCCAGAGAATGACCACGGCCGGGCTCATGCTGATGATCTTCTCCAGCTCCTCGCGGCGCTGGTATTCGTGCTTCAGGGCGGCCTCGGCCTGCTTGCGTTCGGTCAGATCGACGATGGCGCCGACCAGACCGGTGACCTTTCCTTCATCGTCGTGAACCACGGCCTTGCTGAACATCACATCGCGCCGGGAGCCATCGGCATGCAACACCCGGCCCTCGTAACGTTGCTGTCCGCCCTGCTCGATCAGCAGCATGTCCTGCCGGTGGTAGTGTTCGGCCAGGTCCGGAGGCGCGACATCCCGCGCGGAATGGCCGATGATCGCCTCGCGCTCGCGGCCGATGAACCGGGCAAACGCCTCGTTGCACTCGCGGTAAACACCCTCCTCGTTCTTATGGAAGATCGGGATCGGCATCGCATCGATCAACTGGCGCTGGAAGGCGAACTGGCGGCGTAACGCCTGCTCCGCCTCCTTGCGCTCGGTGATGTCCTCCATGACCTCCAGGTAGTGGGTGGTCACCCCGGAGGCATCGCGAATCGGCGAGATGGAGGCCAGCCCCCAGTACATGTCCCCGTTTTTCTTGCGGTTCAGGATCTCACCGCTCCACTCCCCGCCGCGCACGATCGTCGCCCACATGTCGCGGTAGAGGTCCTGTTCGAGATCGCCCGCCTTGAGAATGCGAGGATTCCGTCCAATTACCTCGGATGCCTCGTAGCCGGTCACCTTGGTGAACTTCGGATTGACGTAGGTGATGTCGCCCTTGACGTCGGTGATCAAGACGATGCTCGGGCTCTGCTCGACGGCAAGCGAGAGCTGGCGCAACCGCAATTCGGCGCCCTTCGCCGCCGTGATGTCGCGGGAAATGCCAAACGTGCCGATAACCCGGCCATGCCGGTCACGCAAGGGCAGACGGGTCATCGACAGCCAGGTGGCCCGTCCATCCGGCCAGGTCATCTCGAGTTCCTTCCCGATCACCGCGACCCCGCTGTCCCGCACCTGGCGCTCCTCCGCGGCGGTCGCTTCGGCCACCGGGCCGGGAAAATACGCCTCATCCGTCTTGCCGATGGCCTGGGCCGGATCGGACAAACCGAGCGCCGCGGCCAACGAATGGTTGATGCGCAGGTACCGTCCGCCGGCGTCCTTGAAGTGAATGTGGTCCGGCGTGTTGAGCATCAAGGCCCGCATCAACATCCGCTCGTTGGTCAATTCACCACTGACCCGCAACCGCTCGGTCACTTCCTCCACGGTTTCTTCCGCCAGCTTCCGGTAGATGCGCACCGCGATGAAGGCGACCATGCCAGATACGATGCCAACCGAAATCAGCGGGATCAGGTAGGCCTCGGTCACCGAGAAGGAACCGCGGAGCGTGTCCAGCAACAGGTCGAAGGCAACCGCGGCGACCATGGTGACGAACATGGTCAACCCTACCGGCAGCAGCCAGCCGAGATGGCTGGTGCGCCGGTTCCACGACACCACGATGTTGGCAAAGTTACGCACGTCGGCTCCGCCGTACACGATGGCCCCGACATCCCTGTCCATCGCTCCGGTAGGTCAAGGATAGGCGAACCAGCACGCCGATCAAACTCAAAAAGCCTGGCGGAACCAGACCAATTCTATTCGTATTGTCTTGCCCGGTCTCTTTCGCTAGCGTACGCGCCGTGATTGATCCAGCCAACAGCCTGGCCACGGGCCTGCCGG
Organism: uncultured Verrucomicrobiota bacterium; assembly: GCA_937894535.1. Taxonomy (GTDB): domain Bacteria; phylum Verrucomicrobiota; class Kiritimatiellia; order CAIVKH01; family CAIVKH01; genus CALMUP01. The sequence goes on along the minus strand of CALBHI010000412.1, from coordinate 2,250 downwards.
TCCTGCTGATCGCAGCGGTCGGCGGCTTTGCCGTCGCCGTGTTCATCCCGTGGCTGCGACGGCTCCTCGGCGAACGGTCGACCCTGGTGGCCGCTCTGTTTCCGCTCGCCATCACGGCCTGGCTGATCGCCCAGGCTCCGGCCGTATTCGCGGGTCACCCGGTGGAGTTCCGTATCCCCTGGATCGCCGGCCTCGGCCTTGATCTCGCCCTGCGTCTCGACGGACTCGGCCTGCTGTTCGGCCTGCTGATCGCAGGTATCGGCACCCTGGTCGTCCTTTATACCCGCGGCTACCTGCACGGCCACCCCGACCAGCACCGTTTCGTGATGTTCACCCTGATGTTCATGTCGTCGATGCTCGGCGTCGTGTTCTCGGAGAATGTGCTGTTGCTGTTCATCTTCTGGGAGCTGACCAGCTTCACCTCCTACCTGATGATCGGGTTCCACCACGACCAGGAGGCCTCGCGCAAGGCCGCCCTGCAGGCGTTGCTGGTAACCGGGGCGGGCGGCCTGTTCCTGCTGGCCGGCTTGGTTATGGCCGGACAGGCCGCCGGATCGTTTGACCTGAGCGGCATCATCGCCGGCCGCGACCAGATCCTCGCCTCGCCGCTGTTCCCGTGGATCCTCGGCCTGATCCTCGTCGGGGCGTTCACCAAGTCCGCCCAGGTTCCGTTCCACTTCTGGCTGCCCAACGCGATGCAGGCCCCGACCCCGGCCAGCGCCTACCTGCACTCCTCGACCATGGTCAAGGCCGGGGTGTACCTGCTCGCCCGCCTGCATCCGGCCTTTGGTTCGGCCGAGATCTGGCAATGGGTGGTGACCGGGTTCGGCGCGGCGACCCTCTTGACCGGCGCCCTGATGGCCAGCGGCCAGGTGTACCTGAAGCGCCTGCTCGCCTACACCACGGTCGGCGCGCTCGGCGCAATGGTCATGGGCCTCGGCATCGGCACCGACACCGCCCTGAAGGCCGTGGCCGCCTTCCTGCTCGCCCACGCCGCCTACAAGGCCGCGCTGTTCCTGGTGGCCGGCATCATCGACCACGAAACCGGCGAGAAGAATGTGACCAAACTCGGAGGCCTGATTCCGGTCATGCCGCGCACCGGTACCGCCGCGCTGATAGCCGCCGCCTCGATGGCCGGCCTCCCGCTGACCTTCGGCTTCATCGGCAAGGAACTGTTCTACACCGAACTGGCCGCGCAACCGCTGCTCGCCGCCGTGTTCTTCATCGCCGGAGCCTGCTTCATGCTGGTGGCCTGGCAAACCGGCATCCGCCCGTTTTTCGCCGCCCGCACCGACACCCCGAAGACCCCGCACGAAGCACCGTGGTCGATGACCCTCGGCCCCCTCCTGCTGGGTGCCGTCACGCTGACCCTGGGCTTCGTGCCCGGCCTCGCCGATGGACTCGCCGGCGCCGCCGCCTCGGCCATGCGCGGTCAACCGGTGGAGGTCCACCTGCACCTCTGGCACGGCCTGAACCTGCCCCTGCTGCTGAGCGCACTCACCCTCGCCGCCGGCACCGCGATGATCGCCACCGCCTCCGGATGGCGCAGCGTTGCCGAGGCCTTCGCCCCGGCCGCGCGGTTCGGACCGGACCGTCTGTATGAGGCGAAGCTGAAAGGCCTCGTCGCCTTCGCCGGCTGGCAAACCCGCTTTCTGCAAAACGGTTCGCTTCGTCGCTACCTGCTGGTCACGGTCATCACCTTGTGCGCCCTGGTGGTGGTCAGCTTTGCCCGCGCCGACATGGCTCTGGCCTTCCGCTCGCTCTCGCCGGTCAATATCCCGATGGCCCTGCTGTCGGTGCTGGTCATCCTGTCGGCCATCGCCGCGACCCTCTCCACCTCGCGCCTGGGCGCCGTCGCCGCCATGGGGGTGGTCGGCTTCAGCGTAGCCGTATTCTTCATCTTCTTCGGCGCCCCCGATCTGGCCATGACCCAACTGGTCGTCGAAACCCTCAGCGTGGTGCTGCTGGTCTCGGCCTTCTACTACCTGCCCCCGTTTGCCAAACGCTCGACCTGGCGTGGCCGGGCCCGCGATTTGACCGTGTCGGTATTCGCCGGCGCGGTGGTGACCCTGCTTGTGCTGGTGGCCAGCGGTGTCCAACTCCGCGAACCGATCTCCTCGTACTTCGCCGAGACCAGCGTGCCGGTGGGCCACGGACGCAACATCGTCAATGTGATCCTCGTCGATTACCGCGGCCTCGACACCCTCGGCGAGATCACCGTGCTCGCCGTGGCCGGCCTCGGTTCACTAG
>CALBHI010000411.1 GCA_937894535.1 uncultured Verrucomicrobiota bacterium | reverse complement strand
CCACCGCGTCATCGATGGTGCGATGGGCGGCCGGTTCCTCAACGCCATCCAGACCCGGACCGAACAACTCAACGCCGCGACCCTGGGCCTTTGAGCCGCTCCCTGGCGCCACCCGGATGTGAAACCCCGCTTGCGAAGTGCGGTCGGATGGGGGATACTTGTCGCCCGGTTCGCTTCCCGTCGCTGCCTGTTGTCCCATGCCGCGCCTGAACCTGCCGGTTGTTATGAATCGATGCCATGCTGCGTTTTGCCTGATCCTGTTTGCCACCGCGCTGTCCGGCCGAGCCGCAACCTCCTCCGGCCTCGCCGCCCGCACCCTGACCCGCGACGAATGCGTCCGCCACGCACTCGACCACAGCCTTGAACTGCAGATGCAGGCCCTGCAACTCGCTTCCGCCTCTGCCGATGTCGTGGCCGTCAGCGCGGTGTACGACCCCGCTCTGAGCCTCGGCGGAACCTGGGATGATTCGGAACTGCCCCCCGGTTCCTTCCCGACCTCCGGTGGCGTGGAACGCGGCCTGGCCCAGGCCCGGCTCGAGCGCACCTTCTCCCGCGGTACCACCCTCGGCGTGGAACTCGATCTGCAACGCAACCTCTTCGAAGGCCTCGGCCCGGACGACAAACCGGATTACCGCACCGCGGCCGGACTGACGCTGCGCCAGTCGTTGTGGCGGAATGCCTTTGGCTCCAGCGACCGGTTACGCGTTGATGCCGCCCGCCAGCGCCTCGACGTCGCGGTGATGGACTACGAACAACGCCGCGAGGATATTGTCGCCGCCACCCTCGACCTCTATTGGCGCGCTGTCGAGGCGCGACAGGTCGCCGATACCCAGGCTGTGGTCGTCGAGCGCCTCCGCACCCTGCTGGCCACCAACCGCCGTTACGTGGAGGACGGACTGCTTGACGAGTCGGCCGTGCTCGCCGTCGAAGCCTCCCTCGCCGTGGCCGAGGTGGATGCCCTGACCCTCCGCTACCAGGCTGAACAACGCGATGAGGAACTCAAAGACACCATCCACCTTCCATCCGCCGCCTGGGATGCCACCGTGATCCTCTACGAATTGCCCCCGCCCGGAACCCCGGCACCCACGCCGACCTGGGCCGAAACCTTCGAGGACGCGCTCCGTTACCGCGCCGATGTCGAGGCCTTGCGCCGTGAGGAGCAGCGCGCCGAAGCCCTCGTCCGCCTGAACGAACAGGACGACCGCGGCGACCTCGAAGTCCGTGGTTCGCTTGGCCGCGGCGATAGCGATACCTCGTTTGGCGAGACCTTCGGCTTCGACAAGAACCTGTGGTCGGTCGGCCTGACCTACGCCACTGCCCTCGGTAATTCCCAGGCCCGCGCCGCCATCCTGCAGGCGCTGGTCCAGCGCGACCAGGTGCGGGTCGCCCGCGCCAAACTTGAGTCCGACCTCGAACGCACCGCCCGCGCCGCCGTGCGCCAGGTCGCTACCGCCGCCCGCCTGGTACCCGCCTCGGAACGCGCCCGCGACGCCCAGACCCGCAAGCTCGAGCTTGAACTGGCCCGCTTCGAGCGAGGCCAGTCCGATACCAAAACCCTGCTCGACTACGAGAACGACCGCGACCTCGCCGAGCGCGATCTCATCCGCGCTCTCGTCGCCCGCGAACGCGCCCTGCTCGCACTCGACCAGGTGCGCGGACTGCTCCTGCCGGAGGCCGCACCATGAGCCTGCCCGCCTTTTCGGTCCGCCACTCCGTGCTCGCCAACATGATCACCATCTTCGTGCTCGTGGCCGGCACCTACGTTACCTTCAATACCCTCAACCGCGAGGTATTCCCGACCACCGACCTCAACCTTGTCGTTGTCCGCACCGTCTATCCCGATGCCTCGGCCAGCGAAGTCGAGGATCTGATCACTAACCCGATCGAGGAGGCAATCCGCGAGGTCGAGGACATCGATGAGTACTCCTCCAGTTCGCTGGAGGGCGGTTCCTACATCGTGGTGAAGATCGATCCCGATGCCCGCAATCCGGACCGCGTGATCAACGATCTACAGCGCAAGATCGACTCCGTGGACGACCTGCCCGCCGATGCCGAGGATCCCATTGTCGAGGCGCTTACCACCGCCCAGCCCATCATCAATGTTGTCGTGCACGGCACCGTGGCCGAACGGGAGCTTCGCACTTACGCGGATGGTTTGAAAACCCGGCTGGAGCGGCTGGAGGATGTCAGTTCGGTGGCGCGCAACGGCTGGCGCGACGAGGAGTTCAGCGTGGCCGTCGATCCGCAACGCCTCGTCGCGCTCGATATCTCCTTCGACGAGGTGTCCGCCGCGCTGGCCCGGCGCAACGTCAACCTGCCCGGCGGCAAGATTCCCGATGGTGACCGCGAGATCCTGCTTCGAACTATCGGCAAATTCCGCACCGAGGCCGAGATCCTCGACGTCGTTGTCCGCGCCAATCCGGACGGGCGCCACCTCCGCATCCGGGATCTCGGTACCGTCAACCGCCAGTTTGCCGACGACGTGGCCTTCACCCGGCTCAGCGGTGAACGCTCCATCGTGCTCGGCGTCAAGAAACGCGAACAAGGCGATGTGATCGACATCGTCCAGGATATTCGCGCCCTTGTCGCCCAGGAACGCGCCATGGCCCCGGCGGGAATCCACCTGTCGCTGGTCGATGACACCTCGTTTTATGTCAAACGCCGGCTCAACGTCCTGCTCAACAACGGCTGGGTCGGCATGGTTCTCGTCACTGGCTTCCTGTTCGTGTTCCTGTCCGCGCGCGTGGCGTTTTACACCGCCCTCGGCATCCCCTTTGCCTTCATGACCACGCTGCTGGCCATGTCGTACTTCGGCATCACCATCAACCTGATGACCATGTTCGGCCTGATCATCGTGCTGGGCATGGTGGTGGACGACGCCATCATCGTCGGCGAAAACGTGGCCCGACGGATCGAGCTCGGTGAGGATCCGCGTACCGCCGCTGCCGAGGGCGGCACCGAGGTGATGTATCCGGTGATCTCCACCGTGCTGACCTCGGTCGCGGCGTTCCTGCCGTTGATCTTCGCCCCCGACCTCTATGGAAAATACCTGTCCTGGCTGGTCTATGTCGTGGTGCTGGCGCTCGGGGCCTCGCTGCTTGAATGCCTGGTTGTGCTGCCCGCCCACCTCGCCGGATCGGCTGGCCCCGCGACCGAACCTCATGTCCCGCGCCCGCACCGCAAACACCGGGTCATGCACGCCCTTCAGGAGTTGTACGCCTCGTCGATGCGCCGGATCCTGCGCCGACGTTATGTCTTCCTGCTGGTCACCTCGCTGGTCTTCGCCGTGCTGGTCACGCTGTCGGTCCGCCACACCCGGATCGACATCTTTCCCGAGGATCTCATCGATATCTTTCTCGTGCGGCTCAAGACGGAGCAGGGGACCTCGCTGGAGCGCACCGACGCCGTCGCCGGCGCCGTGCTTGAGCAGGTCCTCGTGCTGCCTACCAACGAGCTCCAGCATGTGGTCACCCACGTCGGCCGCCACATCGCTTTCGACAATTCCGGGCAGGACACCGGCACCCACCTCGCGCAATTGCTGGTGTACCTCACGCCGCAAGAAACCCGTGAGCGCCGCACCCAGGTGATCATGGACGAGCTGCGCGGGCGCATGGCGCACATCGATGGTGTTGAACGCATCGAAGTCGAATCGGTCAAGCCCGGTCCGCCCGCCGGACGGCCGCTGGAGGTGAAGATTTCCGGGGCGGATTTTGCGGTTATTGCCGAGATCTCGGCGGAAATACGCGCCTTCCTCGCCGGGATCGACGGCGTCGAGGACATTCTTGACGATCTGGAGCCCGGCAAGGAGGAGTTGCGGGTGATCATCGATGAACCCGAGGCGGCGCGCCTTGGTCTTCGCGTGGAGCAGGTGGCCCGGACCGTCTTCGCCGCCTTCCGTGGTGAAGAGGCCACCATGGTCCGCGAAGGCCGCGAGCAGGTGAAGGTGCGGGTGCGCCTGCCCGAGTCCGCACGCAGCGAGGAATTGCTCGCCACGTTGCGGGTCCGCAACGACGCGGGCCGCCTGATCGAACTCAGCCGCATCGCCCGCTTTGAACGCGAACGCGGTGCGCCCGCGATCTACCACTACAACGGCGACCGCGTGGTCACCGTCGGCGCCTCCATCAACACCGAACGCACGAATTCCACCGAGGTCAACCTCGCCCTCGAACGCGAGTTCCGCGACCTGAGCGCCCGTTATCCCGGCTATGCCCTGGTTCCGAGCGGCGAATGGAAGGAGACCAAGAAGATCATCGACTTCATGAAGGTCGCCTTCGTGGTCGCCTCGCTGCTGATCTACTCGATCATGGTCGCGCAGTTCACTTCTTTTGTGCAGCCGCTGTACGTGATGGTGGCCATCCCGCTCGGACTCATCGGCGTGGCCATCGCGCTTGTGCTGCACGACAAACCGCTCAGCATGATGGCCCTGATGGGCATCGTCGGTCTGGGCGGGGTCGTGGTCAACGACGCCATCGTGCTCGTCACCTTCATCAACGACCGTATCCGTGCCGGGGCCGCCGTGTTCGATGCCGTGCTCGAGGCCGGGGTCATCCGGCTCCGCCCGATCCTGCTCACCTCGGTCACCACCATCGCCGGGCTGATGCCGACCATCTACGGGTGGGGCGGGTATGAGCCGTTCATCGTCCCCGCCGCGATCGCGCTCGCTTACGGCCTGCTCTTCGCCACCTTCCTCACCCTCGCTGTCGTGCCCAGCCTCTACCTCGTCGGCGACGACATCAAGCGGCTGCTCGGACGCCTCCGCCGCCGAGCACAGTGATCACGATCCGCGGTTCGCTTCTCGTCCCGTGAAGAGGGGTAGGGCGAAGCGTCCCGCTGAGCCGGTATGGATCATGCACGATGTTGGCGATGTGACTGTTCCCCAGCGTCTTGAGGGCAAGCCGCTCCACCCCCGAACAAGGCTAGGAAAAGGTGGAACGCGTTGCCCCCAACGCGTTGGCAAAACGTGTTGTCATGCCCACGGATGTCTAGGACAGAACGCTCATCCATCCGCCCCATCCGCGGTTCTTCTCCGAAAACCACCTTGGCGTCTCTGCGTCTTTGCGTGAAATCGTCCGACGCGTTCAGTCCCGCTGCGCGCGTGGCCATTCGTCGATGACTTTTTCGGCGAGCATCAAGCCGCTGAGGAAGGCACCTTCCATGCGGGCACTGTGGCACCAATCCCCGCAGACGCCGAGTCCCGCCGCGCGATCCCACAGGCATCCCGTGTTGAGCGGCTTGGAGGGAGAGGCATACCGCCAGCGGTGCGCCGCGAGATACACGGAAGGTACAGGGCTCAGACCGGAGGCGGCGAAGAACTCGGCCAGCAAGGCCGCGCTGACCGCATCCGGATGGTCCTCTAGATGGTCCACCGACCACGAGGGCGATGCCTGGATCACCCAGCATTCGTGCCCGCCTCGTCCCGGCTTGCTGTTATTTCGGGCGGCCCAGACGATCGAACTGGTGCTGAAGTGCGCGGCATCAAAGGGCAACTCGATGTCGTAATCGAATACCGCCATCGCCGTCCAGCATGGCTGCATCACCGCTTCGCTGACCGACGCTTGCAGGGCCGGGGCAACGCGCAACAACGGTTTGGCATTGTCCGGCGGGGTTGCCACCAGGACCAGTTCGTAGCGTTCGATCGACGGCTCCGGGTGGAGGACCCGCCACGAATCGCCATCCCGTTGCAACCCCTCCACCAGCGTTGCCGATCGGATGTCGAGATCCTTGGCCAGTTGCATGGCGATGGCGTTCATGCCCGGCACCCCGACATACCGCGCCACATCGTCATGGACCGGGCTGACCACCCCGCGCATGCAGGAAGCCCGGCGGGCATCCCAGTAGGCGATCAGGCCACGCTCCAGCCACGACTCGACATAACGTTGGAAACGCCGGTCGCGCGCGGTGAAGTATTGGCAGCCATGATCAAAGGCATACACCCCGTCGGTGCGGGTATTGCTCCGGCCACCCGGGCGGCGACCCTTGTCATACACCGTGACCGGAAATCCCCGTTCGGCGAGCAAACGGGCCGCCACCAGACCGGAAATGCCCGCGCCGATCACCGCGACCGGAGGGCGCACTTCAATCATGGCAGTTTCGCCCGGATTGGGCAGTTCGCGGTATGGATCAAGTTCCAACACGTTGGTGACCTCGCCGCAAAGGTAATCGTAACTAGCCTGAAATCAACCCCATAAATCGCTTTTTGGTGAAAAAGTGGACCGGTTGTCGGTGTCAGATCGTCATGTCCGCCGCATCGAACCGTTCCCGAATTGGCTTGTCTCACCGATCCTCCGGTCCGCATGATGCGCGGATGCAAACGTGGGAACCCCTGTCGTTTAAACCTGTTTATCAATCCTATCTATGGGGCGGTCGCCAGCTGGTGGACCGCCTTTCCCGGGCCGATGCCCCTGCGGAGGGTCCGGTTGCGGAGTCGTGGGAGCTGTCCGACCGAACCGATGGCATGAGCCTTGTGGCCCACGGTGCGCTGGCGGGTACCAGCCTCCGCTCGCTGATGACCGATCACCGCGACGCCGTGATTGGCAAGGCGGCCTGCCCCGGTCCGTTTCCGCTGCTGATCAAGATCATCGACGCCCGCGAGACATTGAGTGTTCAGGTCCATCCCGACGACGCCGCCGCCGCGCGGGGTATCGGTGAGGCCAAATCCGAGGCTTGGTATGTGCTTGATGCCCAGCCCGGGGCGTGCGTGTACCGCGGTTTCCGTCCCGGCACCACCGAAGCCGAAGCCTATGCCGCGATTGCCGAAGGGCGCGTCGCCGACCTGCTGGTCCGGCAATCCGTTGTCCCCGGCGACACCATTTACATCCCCGGCGGCACGGTGCATGCCATTGGTGAGGGCTGCCTCCTGCTCGAAGTGCAGCAGAACTCCAACACGACCTACCGCCTGTTCGACTGGAACCGCACCGGTCCCGACGGCAAGCCCCGCGCCCTCCACCTCGAGGAAGCACGCCAGGTCATCCATTGGGACACCGAGGAGCAGCACCAACCCGCGGAAGGCGGCCGCTGCGTCACCCCGTATTTTTCCATCGAACCGGTTACCCTCGGCAAACGTCCGCTGTCGCTGAATGACCCGCTGCGTGGTTACACCGTCCTGTTCGTGGAGGAGGGCACCGTGCGCATCGACCACCCCGGCGGCTCCGTCGAGGCTGCCACCGGCACGACCTGGCTGATACCGGCCGCCTTGCGCGGAGCCAAAGTGGCCCGCCCCGGCACCGAACCCGCCCGCGTCGTCATCATCCGCGGCGCCAAGGCCGGTTGAGCGGAAGGGCGGTGTCGATGATCCCGATCCGGAGCCGGATTGCGCTGGCCGCGCTGGTGTTGCTGTTGGCGCTCTTCGCCGGATGGCACGTCTGGCACACCCCTCGCACCGCCATCGCTCCCTCCGCCCCGGATCTTGCCTACACGGTGATTCCCGTGGAGGACATTCCGCGCGACACGCTGAGCCCGGTCGCCCGCCGCCTGTTGCGCGATCCCGGGGCAATGGTTGCCGGTCGCAGCGCCACGTTCCATGCCCTTGCGCCGAACATCCGCCACCTCTCACTTACCATCAACGAAGCCGAATTCGCCTGGACCTGGATGCACCGCTGGCTCGAACCTCCCGACGCAACCAACCGCGCGCTGATCGTGCTCGTCGCCGATGCCACCCGCTGGAACGAGTTGGTCAGCGGACACGGCCTCCGCCACGATAGCCTGGCCATGCAACTCCAGCGCGAACTCTACCTCAAGGATGATCCCGGGCAAAATGCCCGCGCCGACCGCATCGCCCATGAAATCGTCCACCTGCGCCTGCAGGATCGCACCCTTCCGGCCTTGCCGCTCTGGCTGGAGGAGGGCCTCGCGGGGTACCTCGGCTGGCGTTGCGCCCATGCGTACCACGCATCCCGCCGAGTCCGTCTGTTCCGCACCTTCCCGGCCGTGGAACCCAATCATCTGCTCCCGCTCGCCCGGCTGTTTTCGGTCAGCTCGTATCCCGCTGATTCCACATCCGCCCGCGCCTTCTACCGGCAGACCGAGGAACTCGTCGCCCTCGTCCACGAACAACAGGGCGATGAAGGATTGAGGCGGTTAATTCACCGAGCCTCGTCGATTGGTGTTGATCCTGTCGCCTGGTTCCGGGAAACTTGTCACTTCGACGAGGGCGCCCTGCTGGCTTTCGAAGCTACGTGGCACGAACGGTGCCGCCAGGAACAACCATAACCATGTCTGCCGCACCCGCCAAAACCGCCAAACCTGCGCCCGCCGACACGGCGTCGTGTTTCCTCTACACCGGGACCGACGAGTTCGAGGCCGCGCAGGCCTGCCGCGAGATGATCAACCGGCTCTGCCCGCCCGCCGAACAAACCTTCGGCCTGGAAACGATCGATGGCGCGTGCGACACCGTCGATGAATCGATCGCCGCCCTGCGCAGCACCCGCGACGCCCTGAACACCGTCGGTTTCTTCGGCGCCGGCAAACTGGTCTGGCTGCGCGACGCCACGTTTTTCTACGACAGCAAACCCGGCAAAACCATTGCCGTGAAGGAGGCCGTCGCCGCCCTCACCGAGGAAATCAAACGCGGCCTGATGCCCGGCGTGCGCCTCGTCGTCCATGCTACCTCGGTGGATAAACGCACCGCCTTCTACAAGGCCATGGACAAGGCCGGCCAGGTTCACCTCCATGACATGCCCGCGAAGGACTACCAGTGGGATGAACACGCCATGCGGCAGTTGCGCACCAAGCTCGACGAAGCCGGCCTGCGCGCCTCCCACGCGGTCGTGCACCTGTTCGTCGAACGTGCCGGCAACCAGTCCCGCCAACTCGCCATCGAACTCGAAAAGCTGCAGATCTACCTCGGCGACCGCCGCGAGGTCACCGCCGACGATGTCATGACCATCGTATCGCCCGCCCGCGAACGCGGCTACGGCGAGCTTGCCAACGCCTTCTGCACCCGCGACCTCGTCGCCACCTTGTCCGTGCTCCGCCAGCTCATCCATCAAAAGGAATCACCGGTCGGCCTGATCATCAGCCTCGAAAACCGTCTGCGCGATCTGCTGGTGTACCGGTCCGGCCACGAGCGGGGTTTCCTCCGCGTCTCCGGCGGCGACTGGCCGAAAATCGACTTCTCCACCTCCCCGGATGCCGATGCGTTTTTCAGCCATCTCGCCAACGATCCCCGTAAAGCCAATCCGTTCTGGGCCGGTAAACTGGCCGGATGGGCGATGGGGTTTCCGCCCGGAGAACTTGGCCGCGCCTTGCGCATCCTGATCGAGGAACACACGCACATGACCGAGGGTATGGCTGCTCCCGAAACATTGCTCGAGTGGGCGGTCATCAAATGCCTGGGGGTGCCCCGTGGTTCGTGAACCCTCACGCCTGCTGCTCGTGGCCTGCCTATTGCTCGCGATCCCGCTGCGCGCCGATGTCACACCGGTAGAGCCGCCGCCAGCCGCCACCAACCTCTGGTTTCATGTCGGCGAGCGGTTGGTATACGACATCGCCTGGGGCTTCCTGAGTGTCGGCCGCACCGAGGTCGAAACCGAATGGGTTCGCCACACCGATGGCCGCACCCTACTGGCCATCCGCTTCAAGACCCGCACCAATGGCGTGGTGGAGCAACTCTACCCGGTCGAGGACCTCCAGGAGACGTTGATCGATCCCGCAACCTTCCTGCCCGTGCAGTTTCTTAAAAAATCACGGCAGGGCAAGCGCCACTACCACGAACTGACCCGCTTCGACCATGCCGGAAAAAAAGCCTTCTGGGAAACCTTCATCAAGAACCGCAAGAAGGAGGTCGCCATCGAGGCTGACACCCGCGACATCATCAGTTTGATGTACCTGATGCGCGCCTCCGCCCATCCGGTGGGCACGAATTTCCACACCAAGGTGTTCACCGACGAGAAGCTGTACGACCTGTTTGTCAAGGTGAGCAAAAAGGAACGGGTCGAGGTCGGCAAGTACGGCCAGGTGGCCAGCCTCCGCTTTGATCCGGAAGCCGCCTTCAATGGCCTGTTTGTCCGCAAGGGCAAGATGACGTTGTGGGTTTCCGACGATCCGCGCCGGCTCTGCACCCGCATTACCGCCGAAGTTCCCGTCGCCAAAGTCCGCATCACCCTCGCCGAAGTGACCGGCCCCGGCAACGACTTCTGGGTGGGCCGCCATCCGGACGGGGCACCCGAAACGACCATCGCCCCGCGCAGCGTCGCGCCGTAGGCGGGAGAAGGGGCATGGGGAATGGGGGTGGTTCATGGTTCATGGTTGGCCGCCGCAGGCGGATCCGCCTCCGGCGGGATGGTTGATGGGGGCGGGGGAGGAGTGTTCAGGTCTCCGTGTTCAGGGAAGAAGCGCCCGCTCCTTGCGCCCACAGCGGCAAGGATGATGAACCGGACAAGGCCCCGCCTTCTTCCCTGAAACCTGAACACGGAAACCTGACACCTCTTCTACCCATCAATCATGAACCATCAACCATGAACCATTCCATCCCATCCCCATCTCCGAATAAGGCATTGCTTTTGCCGCTTCACCTTGCCTATGCTGCGCCGGATTGATGAGGAGATTACGATGAGCGAAGGCAATTACAGCGCAGCCGATTTGAACCGTCAGTACAGCTCCCGGCACACCACCCGTGCCGACGTGTACAAGGGCTTGCCCTTCGCGAACTACGGGTACTGGCCGCGCCCCGGTATGAGCCTCGACGAAGCCTCGATCGCCCTGGTCGATCTCCTCGCCGGCGAACTCCAGCTCACCCCCGACACCACCATGCTGGAATGCGGCTGCGGCTACGGCGCCTCGGCGATCCACCTCGCTTCGACCTACCCGGTGAAACACATCTCGGGCCGCGATGTGACCGAAGTCCGCATCGCCACCGGCCAGGGTCTGGTGGCCGAACGAAGCCTGCAGGACAAGGTCGACCTCGCCGTCGGCGATGCCACCACCATCGCCTTCCCGTCCGCGAACTTCGACCGCGTCCTCGCCATCGAATGTGCCTTTCACTTTAACACCCGCGAGCAGTTCTTCCACGAGGCCTTCCGCGTCCTCAAACCCGGCGGGCGCCTGGTCATGACCGACATCGTCATCGCGGCCCACATCGACATCCCCAGCCAGACCATCGAGGACCTGCGCCGCCACATGTCCGCGCAGATCAAGATGATCCCCGACGCGAACCTCTACAATGAAAAGGAATTCCGCGCCAAACTCGCCGCCGCCGGCTTCACCGACGTGAAGATCTACTCGATCGCCGACAAGAACATCCGCCAGTTCGCCGACGCGATGGAGAAGAGCGCCGAAACCGCCCCGCCGGAAACCCGCCACAAGCGCATCCAGTATGCCAACTCGTTCCGCGAGGAATTCCTGAAGGGCGCCGACTACATCGTCGTCAATGCCGCCAAGCCGGCGTGATCCGGCCCCGGCACCCCAGCGCCGTGGCCCCGGGATGAATCCGAGCGACTCCAGTCCGGTTTTCCGCTCTGACCTCGAGATCCTGGCCCAGCCTGCACCGGGTCAACCCGACCGCCACCTGATCAAGGACCCGCGGTCCGGCCGTATCATCGAACTTTCTGCCAAGGACCTGTTTCTCTGCCGGCAGATGGATGGCGCGACCGACCTCGCCGCCATCGCCGCCCGGTTCCGCGACACGTTCCAGCTCGCCATCCGTCCTGAACAGGTCGCCGCGTTGGCCGAATCGCTCCGTGCGGAAGGATTTCTTGCCAATAGCGCAGTCGAGACCCGCACCTGGGAGCGGATGAAACCGCTGCCGTTGCCCTTTGACCGGTGGTTGCCCGCCCTTGCCCGCGCCTTGGGTCCACTCGCTGGCTGGCCACTCCTGTCGCTGCAACTGGTCCTGCTGATTCCTGCCGCCGTGTTGCTGGTACAGCATGCGCCGCTGATCGGATATTACCTGTTTGATCTGCTGACCCACCTTGAAATTGCCGGGGCTGCCGGTTTCAGCTCCATCTTCACCATCGGCTCGGTCATCCAGATCGCCGTCTTCTTTACCCTGATCCCGTTCCTGCGCGAAATCGCCAAGGGTGTTGCCGCCTGCCACTTCGGGGTGCGTGTTCCCGACGTGCGGTATGGCTGGTTCATGCGGTTCATTCCGCGCTGCACCGCCGCCCTCCACGGAATCGTCCGCTTGGAGAAGGGTGAGCAGATCCGCGTGCTTGCGGCGGGCCTCCGCCTCGAGCTCATCGCCTTCGCCCTCGGTCTGCTCGGCACCGCGCTGTTCCTCGACAGCAATCCGGTCAACGACCTCTCCCGCAACCTCGCCATCGGTGCCGCCCTGCGTTTCCTGCTCACCGCCAACCCGCTGGGCGAGGGGGACGGCGGGGCCATCGCCGGCCTGCTCGTCGATGAGCCTGATCTCCATCGCCGCTCCGTGCGCGCCTTCCGCGCCTGGCTCTTCCGCCGCCCGATGCCCGAGCCGCTCAACGACCGCCGCCGCCGCAACGTCATCGTGTGGGGCGCTTTATCCGATCTGGCGGTTCAAGGAATAACCGTTGCATTGCTCGCATTGTTGGGGTATCTGCTGGTGCAGTGGATGGGAGGTGTCGGCGCCGTACTTTCCCTCCTCCTGGTGCTGCTGAAGTACGAGGACTCCCTGCGAGCGAGCTGGCGCCGTAGTACAGGAACCGTCATGGCCCGATCCGAGCAGACATCACGTAAATCCTTTTGGCTGCGCACCCTGTTGGTCGTCGTGGTGCTGACGGTCATCGCCTTGATCCCGTATCCGTATGAAGTGAGCGGGGAGTTCCGCACCCAGCCGGTGGCGCAGCGTGAAGTGCGGGCGGAAGTCACGGCGTTGATTGAGGCCATCCCGGTGGTGGAGGGCGGCGAGGGCAAGGCGGGCGATGTGATTGCGCAACTGTCGACCCGCCTGTTGGAAAAGGATATTGAACTCAACCGGGCAGCGCTGCGCAAGGAGACGGAACACCTGCGGGCCATGGAGGCTGGTGCGCGGCCGGAAGACATTGCCCAGCTTGAACAGGCGGTCAAATCGATTGAAACCAAACTCCGCTTCAGCGAGGAGAATTTGCGCCGGTCGGCGGATTTGTTCGAGAAAAGCCATATTTCCCCGCAGGAATACCAGAACGTGCTGCAAGTAAGGGATCTCGACATCGAAACGCTGGAGAGTGCCCGGCTCGCCCTGGCCTCGGCCCGGGCCGGTGTGCGCAAGGAAGAGATCGAAGCCCAGCGTGCCGTGGTCGACAGCCTGACGATCGCCCTCAAGCATCTGGAAGATGATCTTGCCCGTACCACCATCCGGAGCCCCATTGATGGCCGGGTGGTCACGATGTACATCCAGGGCCGGGTGGGGCAGCAAGCGGTGCCGGGCGATGTGATCGCTGTCGTGGAGGACACCTCCCGCGCCATCGTCCGTATCGCGCTGCCCGAACCGTACAGTGGTGTGGTCGGGGTGGGCTCCTCGGTGCGGATCCGCCCGTGGGCGTATGCCAACCGCAGTTTCACCGGGACGGTATCCACGGTGTTGCCGATCGTGATCGACAAGAACCGCGATATGATGCAGCAGGCTTCGATCGAGCAGGAGCGCGGCATGGTGCGGAACCTGAACATGCCCGAGGAACGTATCGTTCCCGTTCTCGCCGAGATCGACAACGAAGGCATCCCCTTCCGTTCCGAGATGACCGGCTTCGCCAAGATCGATGCCGGCTGGAAGCCCCTGGGTTATGCTTTTCTCCAGCCGGTGATCCGCTTCGTCACCGTCCAGGTCTGGTCCTGGATTCCCTAGCCGATCGGGGACAGAGCCGAACGGGGACAGGGCTGATCGGGGAAAGAGCAGCCGGATAGGCCGAAGGGACAGAGACGACGGCACCCGCAGTTACACCAGCAGCAAGGAAGGCCGAGGGGACAGAGACGATGGCACCTCCAGCTACACCAGCAGCAGGACCAGGGCCTGCGCGGTAAGGATGCGCAGGAACATCACCAAGGCATACACACTCGCGTAGGTAAACGCGGGCGCGTCGGAACCGGTCATCTGGTGGGAGAAGGAAAGGGCCGGCGGATCCGTCATGCTCCCTGCCAGCAGGCCGCAGAGGGACAGGTAATTCAGGCGGAAAAGGTAACGGGCAGCAAATCCGACCACCAACAACGGCACCAGTGTGATCAACGCGGCCAGCAGCATCCAATACAGTCCGTCCCCGACCAGCAGGGTTTCCACGAATTTGCCACCGGATTTGATGCCCACGCAGGCCAGGAACAGGGTGATGCCGATTTCGCGCATCACCAGGTTGGCGCTCTGGGGGAGGTACCAGATGACCGGACCGATTTTGCCGATCTTGCTTAACAGGATGGCGACGAGCAGCGGGCCGCCGGCCAACCCAAGTTTTACCGGCGCGGGAACGCCTGGAATCGTGAAGGGGATGGAACCGACGATGACGCCCAGTAGAATGCCGATGAAGATGGGCAGGAGGTTCGGAAGATTGAGTTGTTTGACCGAGTCGCCGAGCTCGGCGGCAACCTTCTTCAGGGATGA
>CALBHI010000410.1 GCA_937894535.1 uncultured Verrucomicrobiota bacterium | reverse complement strand
ACCCGTGGGGCATGCAGATCACCCAGATCAACGGCCTCGCCGCGCGCATGCTGACCTACGGCGAGCATCCCTCGGCGGATGTGCGGGCGGTGAACATCGAACTCGGGCCCGAGGGCACGACCTTCGAGGCCGTCACGCCGTGGGGAAATGCCGCGGTCCGCCTGAACTTGCCCGGCCGCCACAATGTCAGCAATGCCCTGGCGGCGATCGCCGCCACCGGCGTGCGCGGCATCGGACTGGATATCATAGTGCGCGGATTGGCGGACATGGAGCAGGTTCCCGGCCGCATGCAGTTGTTCCGTGGAAAAAGCGGGGTGCATGTGTACGTCGATTACGCCCACACCGGCGATGCGCTCGCGCGTTCGTTGGCCACGGTGCGTGAATTCACCCGCGGCAAGGTCATGGTGGTATTCGGGTGCGGCGGCAACCGCGACAAGGCCAAGCGCGCGGTCATGGGGGCGGTGGCCTCGCAGCAGGCCGACCATGTGATCCTCACCAACGATAACCCGCGCAAGGAGAACCCGCTGGAGATCATCGCGCAGATCGAGGCGGGTTTCCACGCCGGCACGTCCTACGAAATCCAGCCGGACCGCGAACTCGCCATCGCCGCCGCGATCACCCGCGCCCGCCCCGACGACACCGTGCTGGTGGCCGGCAAGGGGCATGAGAATTACCAGGAATTCGCCAGTGCGGTCACGCCGTTTGACGACGCGCACATGGTGCGCAAGTACCTGCTTTAACCAGACGAGGCGGACGGGCCATGAGCGCCGAGTGCCGGTATATGATGGACATGCGAACGATGTGGGATCCGGAGGACCTGGCCCGCTGGAGCGGCGGGCGCTGGCTGCACGGGCATCCGGCTGCCGTAACCGGGATCGGCATGGACTCGCGCACCATCCAGCCCGGCGAGGTGTTCATCGCCTTGCGGGGAACCACCGATGGCCATGATTACCTCGGCGCGGCCATCGCCCGCGGCGCCGGATCGGTCATCATCGAGGACATCACCCGCGCCGCCGGGCTTCCGGTCCCGGTGCTGGTTGTTCCCGATACGCGGCGCGCCCTGATGGATCTGGCCGCCGGTTACCGGCAAACCCTGACGTGCCGCATGGTGGCGGTCACCGGCAGCGTGGGAAAAACCACGGTCAAGGAATTGATCGCCGACATGCTGCACCACGTCGGCGAAACCGCGCGCACCCGCGCCAACTGGAACAACGACATTGGAATGCCCCTCAGCCTGCTCGCCGCCCGGCCGGAGACGGCATTCGGCGTTTTTGAAGTGGGCATGAACCACCCCGGCGAACTTGACCCCCTGTGCGCGGTGTTGGTGCCTGACATCGCGGTGGTCACCTGCATCGGGCCGGTGCACATCGAACATTTTGCCGACGGACTGGAAGGCATCGCCCATGAAAAGGGGGCGGTGTACCGCGGGCTAAACCGGTCGGGTGTTGCGATCCTGAATGCCGACGATGCGTTTGCCGACCGGTTGCGCGCCTACGCGGAGGGCAACCGGATCGTCACCGTATCGGGTTGCCGCACGGCGGACTACCAGTACCGGCGGACCGATCCCTCCCGCGGCGTGTTCGACGTGGTGGACCGTCGCGCCGGCGTGACTGTTTCCTGCACCGCCGCCTTGCCGGGCGACTACTTTGTCATGGATGCGGTGCTCGCCGCGGCCACCGCGCGCGAACTCGGGGTCGCCTGGCCGGTCATCCAGCACGCCATCCAGCAATACCAACCGCTCTCGATGCGCTGGAACCGGCATCTGGAGTATGGCATCCACATCGTCAACGACGCATACAATGCCAATCCGGTCAGCATGCGCGCGGCCATGCAGGCCTTCCTCGAAGAGCCGGCGACGGGGGTGCGTTGGCTGGTGTTGGGGGGAATGCGGGAGCTTGGCGCGGACGAGGAGCGGATCCACCGCGAGCTGGGTGCCGCCATCGCGGGGCGACCGGGCATCCGGTTGCTCACCGTCGGACCGCGCGGGGCATGGATCGCCGCCGGGGCCCGGGCGGCCGGTCTCTCCGGGGCGTTGCTGGTCGAGGCGGCGGATGCCGGAGCGGCTGCGGAGGTCCTGCACGAGCAGGCGCGGCCGGGGGACGCGGTCCTGTTCAAGGGGTCGCGCGGTGAGGCGGTCGAGCAGGTGTTGATTGCCTGGAAAAAGCGCCAGGCCGGACACGCGTGAACCCTTCCATTCGCATTGCCCTGCCGCCGCGTACCGGGTACAACTGCCGCCGTTTATCCGGAACATCGCAGGATTGATGCACCATGCTGTACTACCTTCATGAATTGACCGAGTTGTTTCCGCCGCTGCGGATCTTCCGTTACATCACCTTCCGCGCCTTGTGCGCCGCCGGAACGGCCTTCCTCCTTTCGCTGATGCTCGGCAAGACGATCATCGGCATGCTCAAGGCGCTCAAGGTCGGTCAACCGGTGCGGATCAGCGATTCGCGCACCCTCTACGAATTGCACGGCGGCAAGGCGGGCACGCCGACGATGGGCGGCCTGATGATCATCCTGACCGTCACGGTGTCGACCCTGCTGTGGGCGGTTCCGACCAACGGGTATGTGTTGATCACGCTGGCCACGATGCTGGTCACCGGGGCGATTGGATTCTTCGATGATTACCTGAAGGTCACCAAGCGCCACTCCAAGGGACTGGGGGCGCGGGCCAAGTTGGGCTACCAGGTGCTCTGGGCGGTGGTGGCCGTTGGTCTCCTCTATGCCTGGGAACCGAGCCGTGCGCATGTCAGCCAGTTGATGGTCCCGTTCATGAAGGAGCCGCTGGTGCAGGATCTCAGCGTGATCGGCACGTTGCTGTTTGCCGCGCTGGTGCTCACCGGTTCGACCAACGCGGTCAACCTCACCGACGGGTTGGATGGTCTCGCCATCGGATGCACCAATGCCGCGGCGGTGGCCTACCTGATCCTGTCCTATGTCGCCGGCCACGCCTTGTTCGCCAACTACCTCCAGGTCCCGTTTATCGCCGGTTCGGGTGAGTTGGCGGTGTTGAGCGGTGCCTTGCTGGGGGCGGGCATGGGGTTCCTCTGGTTCAATTGCCATCCGGCCAAGGTCTTCATGGGCGACACGGGCAGCCTGGCGCTCGGTGGTGTCATTGCCATGATCGCCATCTGCATCAAACAGGAA
>CALBHI010000409.1 GCA_937894535.1 uncultured Verrucomicrobiota bacterium | reverse complement strand
GGGGGGGGGGGGGGGGGGGGGGGGGGGGGGGGGGGGGGGGGGGGGGGGGGGAGGCGGGGGGGGGGGGGTTGGTGGCCGTCCGCGACCACGGAGAGGGTGTAGGCGGTGAAGGGGTCGAGGGGGAAGGGTTCGCCGGAGCGGCCGAGTTGCTGGTCGCGGACGCCGAGCAGTTTCTTGAGTCCGCTGCCGGCGGCGCGCACGCGGAAGATGCCGGCGGGGGGTTGGCTGTCGATGATGACGGTGACGGGCAGGGGTTTGACGCGCACGGTGACGGTGCGGTCGTCGCGGTCGCGCAGGGTGACCGGTGGCGGTTGGGTGGTGGTGTAGCCGGGCACGTCGAGGGCGAGGGGGATGGGGGCGCCGATGTCGCGCAGTTCGGTGGACCAGGGCAGTTCGATGTCCTGCGGATCGCGCTGGCCGATGGTGATGCGGGCGCGGGAGGGCGTGGCGTCGGAGGGGATCTTCACGTCGCCGGTGACGCTGACCGCAATGCGCAGGGTGGCGGCCTGTTGTTCAAGGGCGGGGGCGTCCATAACGAGGGCGCTTTCCGGGCCGATGTCGACGGCGAGCGGGGCGGCGCGGTAGCCGGGGCGGCGCAGTTCGAGGTCGTGGGGGCCGGCCGCGAGGTCGGCGATGCGTTCGCCGGCGCGGCCGAGGAGGCGGTTTTTTTCCCAGACTTCGAGGTCGGCCGGGCCGTTGAGCAGGAGCGAGCCGGGCAGGGGCTGGAGGGTGGCGACGAGGTTGACCGGTTCGTTTTCGCGGATGTCGGCGGTGAAGGTGAAGGGTTGGTGGTGGGCGCGGGTGACGTCGATCTGATAGCGGTCGATGGGCAGCCGGTAGACGAGGTCGAGGCCTTGCCGCTGGGGCGGTTCGGGTGTGAAGGGCAGGCCGGACGCGGGGCGGATGGTGATGCGGTCGCTTTCGGGCTGGCGGGTGTGGAGGTAGCCGAAGGCCTCGATCATCGCAACGGTCCAGGCGGTCGCGTGTTCGGGTCCGATCGGCACCTCCTGGGTGATGCTGCGGTAGCCGGGGTGGGTGAGTTGGAAGATGTAGCGGTCGGGTTTGAGCCGGATCTTCATGCCGGTGGTGCGGCCGACCACGGCTTCGGCGATGACGTCCTTGCCGCGGGAGATGCGCAGCACGGCGCCGGTGGGTTGGATGTTGAGTTCGAGCGGGGCGAGCTGCTTGTCGCCGAGGGCGGAGGCGAGCGGCAGGATTTCGTCGTGCTCCGGCGCGGCCGGCGGCGCGGTGCGCGAGCCGAGCAGGTAGATGCCGGTGGCGGCGAGGGCGAACACGGTGGCGAAGGCGATGCGCTGGACCAGCGGACGCTGGTGGGCCGGGGCGGCGAGGGCGAGCAGATCGGCGCGCATCTGGCCCGCGCTCTGGTACCGTTTGTCGATGTCGCGCTGGAGGCATTTGGCGATGATCGGGTCCCAGCGTTTGCGGAAGCCGAGTTTCGACGGCGGATCGTAGGCGCCTTCGGGGCGGTGGCCGGTGAGCATGCGGTACAGGATCAGGCCGAGGGCGTAGAGGTCGCTGCGGGCATCTACGGCCGCGCCGGTTTTCTGTTCCGGGCTCATGTAGTCGTAGGTGCCGAGCAGCGGGGCAGAGCTGCCGGGCGTCGAATTCACCATGGTGGCCATGTCCTCGGTCTTGGCCGGGCGGACCTGCATGGCGGTCAGGGTGGTCGAGCGGTCGATGACCGCGCGGATGTAGTCGGTGCCGACGATCTTGGCCAGGCCGAAGTCGGCGATCTTGATGCGGCGGTCGTCGGCGCCGGCGAGGGCGGAGCGTCCGCCGCCCATGCTGGAGGTGTGGCCCGCCTTCTGGATCAGGATGTTGCCGGGTTTGAGGTCGCGGTGGATGATCGCGCCCTGCGGGAAGGTGTGGGCGTATTCGAGGGCGTCGCACAGTTGCACCGCCATATTCAGCACGGCCGGTTCGGGCAGCTTGTTGCCCCAGGCGAGTTCGTCCTCGAGGGTGCGCGGCGAGCCGTCGGGGCCTTCGACGTAATCCATGACGAGGAAGTGGCGGCCCTGGTCCTCGCCGAAGTTGTGGACGCGGACAATGCCGGGGTGTTCGAGGTCGGCCATGACGCGGGCCTCGATGCGGAAGCGGTCGATGAAGGCGACGTCGGCGGACACGTCGGGCGGGAGGATTTTCAGCGCGTAGCGTTTGCGCAGGTGCGCGTGTTCGACGAGGTACACTTCGCCCATGCCGCCGGCGCCGAGCGGACGGATGACCCGGTACGAGCCGATGGTGTCTTCGGGCTGGAGCATGAACGAGGTGCCGGCGGGTTTCATAGGTGTTGGATGTCCTTGCGGAGGGCGAGGCGGAGGGTGAGCGGCGACTCGGCATCGACCGGGCGGCCGAGCGAGAGCAGGCCGCCGGAGCCGAGCGGGGCCTCGTCGCGGCGGACGGTGTGGTCGCCCGATTCCTCGAGCCGCAGGAAGGTACCGTTGGTGCTGGCGTCGCGCAGCACGAAGCGGCTCTTCTGGACTTCGATGCGGGCGTGGAGGCGGGATACCTTGGTGTCGTCGACCACCACATCGCACTGCGAACTGCGGCCGAGGGTCAGGCTCGGTTTGTCCACGGTGACCGTCCAGGTCGTGCCGCCGTAGACGACATCCAGCGCCCAGCGGTCGCCGGTGGGTGGGGCCGAACCTTTCCAGGTGGTGGCGAGGGTGGCTTCGACGGTGTTCCAAACGATCTCGTAGAGTTCGAACGTGCCGGCTTGGCCCTTCACGGTGGTCTGGTCGACGAAGCGGGCGAGCGGGCGCAGGGTCGGGGCAAGGCGGTCCACGGTCTGCCGCGTGGTCATGATCTGATGGGCCTTGGAGAAACCGGCCATGCGCGCGGCCATGTTCACGGCATCGCCGAACACATCGCCGTTTTCGCGCACCACGCCGCCCTCGTGCAGGCCGACGCGCAGTTTCAGGCTCGCGTGGAGTTCACCGGCCTGAGTCTGCTGCTGCAGGGTGTTCTGCATGGTCACGGCGGCGGTCACTCCGTCGGAACAGGTCGGGAAGGTGCACATGATCTCGTCGCCGATGGTCTTGATCACCGCGCCGTGGTGGGTGGCGACGATCTCGGACATCAGGGACAGGCAGGAGGCGACGATGCGCCGCGCCTCCGCGTCCCCATAGGTCGCGTACATCTTCGAGCTGTCCACCACGTCGGCGAACACGATGGTTACTGGGTCGGAGGTTTCCATGGCGGTCGGCGGGAAGGATGGGTCGCGGGCGCGGCGGTGCGGTCACAGATGGTTGACGGGGCCCCCTTCATGGTTTGGATGATAAAACCCTCGGAAAACCGGGTCAAGGCGCGGGTTGGCAAGGATTGTGTTGGGCTGGTCAGGCGAGGCGGCGGCGGAGCGGGGTGGTGCGGCGCGGTGCGGGGTCTTGGGTGCCGCGGGTGACCCGGACATCCAGGCGGTAGAGGATGCGCACGAGCAGGTCGCCGCGGCCGCCGCGCGGGGTGGGCAGGCCTTCGCCCCGCAGGCGGAGGATTTCGCCGCGTTTGACCCGGGCGGGAATGGTGACGGTGAGGGTGTTGCCGCCGGGACCGCGCAGGGTTTCGGTGCCGCCCGATTCCGCGCGGCGCGCGGTGATGGTCAGGTCGTAGCGGAGGTCGCGGCCTTTCGGTTTGAAGAAGCGGTCGGGGCGCGGTTTCACCCGGACCTCGACGAAACCGCCGGTAAAGGGGGCCTCGCGTTGGATCCGGAACCGCGTGCCCGGCGCGGTGTCGGGCGGAACGTCCAGCGGATAGGTCTCGTACCCGGCGGGATGCCCCGGATCGCGGACCTCGACGTGGAGGGTGGTGCCGCGGAAAAAATCCACCAGGGCCAACTGCAGGTCCTGTTTGATGGGCGGTGTGGGTGTGCGCGATGCCGCGGCCTTTTCGCCGGCTTCCCGGACCGCATCGTACTCCGCGCGCCGCGCCGGATCACCGAGCACGCGGTAGGCTTCGTTGATCGCCTGGGTCCGGGCCATCGCTTCCGGGCACGCGCCCTGCACGTCGGGGTGGTGGGCCTTCGAGAGGATACGGAAGGCCGATTTGACCTCACCGGCGGTACAGGCGCGATGAAGTCCCAGGGTGGCGTAGTGGTCGGGAAGAGGTTGTTCCATGGGGTCATTTAACGCAAAGGCGCAACGAACGCAAAGTTTCGCAACGAAAGAAGTAATGTATAAAGCGGAATGCCTTCGCGTGCTTCGCGTCTTTGCGTTGAAATGGCTTCTGCTCCATCAGCCGTACGCCGGATCGGTCAGGCCCAGTTCGGCGAAGCCCTTGTTGCGCAGCAGGCAGGCATCGCATTGGCCGCACGGCCGTCCGTCGCGCTGCGGATCGTAACAACTGATGGTGAGTTTGTAGTCCACGCCGAGGTCGAGGCCGGTTTGGATGATCTGCGCCTTGGTCATGTCAATCAACGGGGTGTGGATGGTGATGTGGGTGGTGCCCTCGACGCCGGCACGGGTGGCGAGGTTGGCCATGGTTTCGTAGGCGGCGATGAAGGCCGGCCGGCAGTCGGGGTATCCGCTGTAATCGAGCGCGTTCACGCCGATGAAAAGGTCGGCGGCCTCGATGACCTCGGCCCAGGCCAGGGCGAAGGAAAGGAAAATGGTGTTGCGGGCGGGCACGTAGGTGATCGGAATGCCGTGGCTCAGGTCGTCGAGCGAGCGGGCCTTCGGCACGTCGATGTCCGAGGTCAACGCCGACCCGCCGAAGATGCGCAGGTCAATGTCGGCGATCTTGTGTTCAACCACGCCCATCTTGCGCGCCTGCCGCTCCGCACAGGTGAGTTCGAGGGCATGGCGTTGGCCGTAGCGGAAGGACAGGGCATAACAGGCGAAACCCATGCTGTTGGCGACGGCGAGCGCGGTGGCGGAGTCGAGACCCCCGCTGAGCAGGACAACGGCTTTCTTCGGTGGATGCGTCATGGAGCCACCTTAAACCAGGTCCGGGCGGGTATAAACAGGGATTTTCCGCGGCGGGATCCGTTAGGGTTTTATGAGTCGGAAATCCGGCATTGCCCTGTCCGGGGTAATCCACTACCTGTTCCTACAAATCAACCGAGGGGGACGAGCGATGAAACAAGCAGGGGTTTGGATCTTGGCCATCGGCCTGTTGGGCGGGTTCTGCGCCGTTGCCCAGCCGGGGGCCATCACGATCAAGGCGGCGAAAAAAGTGGCCGGATCGCGCGATGGGGGCAACATCACCGGCGGCAAGAACATCGATCTCCGCGAGCGGGATCTCTACTACGAGTTTGCCGTGCGCAGCATGGTACCGCAATCGTCGGAGCTGACGGTGGAGTGGGTGATCCTGGTCGAGACGATGAAGGGTCGGTTGCGCGTGGTGTCCGAAGGAAATCAGGCGATCACCCTCAAGCCCGGCGAAACCAGCCTGGTGGAGACGCCCCTGTTCGCCCTGCGGTCGGAGTCCGGCCCGAAGGGAAGTACGGCCAAGGGCGAGATCGAGGGGTGTGCCGTGCGGGTGACCGACAGCGCGGGCAACCTGGTGGGAGTTCTCTACGAACCGGAAAGCCGCCGCAAGCAACTGGACGAAGCCTTCCACGGCAAGGTGCGGAAGCGGAAGGCGCTGTAGCCGACGGATCCGCCGTTACAACGCGCCCATCATCTTGTGGCATTGCGGGATGATGCGGACGTCGTGCAGGTGGTCGCCCGCCCGCTCCTGCCAGCGCATCAACTGGTCGGTGCGCGGTCCGTTGCGTGCGTCGCCGAAGGGCGTCATCGGCTGGATCACGAACGGCGTCTCGGCGGCGAGGTCGGCCACCAGCTTCACCGCGGCGTCGAGGTCGTCATCGGTGGTCTCCGCACTGACGATGGTTTTGACGTAGGTCGCGACGCCCTGGCCGATGCAGCGGCCGAGGAATTGCCGGTGGCTGCCCCACGCGGCCTCGTTCTGCGTGACGCTGGGCAGCTTGATGTCCATCGCGCAGATGTCCAGCCACGGCAGGATCTTCTCCAGTTCGTGGTACAGGTCGCCGGCGGTTTCCAGGTAACTCATCCATCCGGCCTCGCGCACCCGCGGAAGCAGGCCGCGCAGGAAATCCGCATACAGGAGCGGTTCCCCGCCGGTAAAGGCGATGGAGTGGTGTTTGCCGTGCGGGGTGTCGAAGCGGGCGAACTGGGCCAGCAGGTGATCGGCATCGACGGGATTGGGTACCGCGGCGAAATCGCGGCGGCCCGGGGTCTGTTCCATCTGGTAGGTCGGCGGCTTGAAACCCGCCGGTTGCCAGGCGGTTACCGTTTCCGGCGAGTCGCAAAACACGCAGCGGCGGTGGCAGCCGTAGAAGCGGACAAAGAGCTGACGCACCCCCACGTAGGGGCCTTCGCCCTGGATCGATGAAAACAGTTCGGTGAGATGGGCTTGCCGCGTCATGGGCGTCACTGTCAACCGGGCCGCGGCAACTTTCAACTTCCAAATCAGACCGCTGTCCGCCCGCCTTCGCCACCCCATGCGCGGCGCGGTGTGAAAAAAGGCGTGAAGTGATGGCGGCGGCTGGTATGTTCGGGACCCGCCATGATGGGTCCCCTCCAGATTCTTGCCACACCGTACTTCTCCTCGATGCTGCGCAGTCGGGGTGCGGCGTATGTGCAACAGGGCCGGGTGCGCATCGTGCAGGTGACACCGCGCCTGGTCCGGGCCAAGGTTCGCGGCACGTCGACCTACGAGGTGGTGCTCTCGTGCGCCCAGCAGGACCGCGGTGCCGATGTGATGCTGACCTGCACCTGTCCCTACAGCGGCGAAAACGATTGCTGCAAGCACGGCTGGGCGGTGTTGTGCGAGGTGGACCGGCTGGGCCTGCTCAAGCTCCCGGCCGGGGCCCGCTTCCTCGCCTTGTCCGATGCCGGCGAGTATCCCGCCCGCGTCCCCGAAGCCGCACCGCCGCCGCCCGCCAAGCCGTCCGCTCCGTCATGGAGCAAAACCCTCAAGCGGCTCGATGAGGCGGCCGCCTATGCGCTTCCCGCCATGCTGCCGGACGAGAAGGTGAAGGAGCTTAGCCTGCGGTGCTGGTTGGATCTGGATGCCTCGCATGTAAGTTCGTTGGCGATCGGCGCGATGCTTCTCACCCGCAAGGGCAACGGCGAGTGGAGCCGGGGCAAGGGGCTGGGCCAGCACGCCCTGCCGGTGGAATTGCCGGAGGCGGACATGACGCTGGCCGCGTTGATCCGTTCGCTTTCCGACACGGACACCTACATGTACAGCGACTTCAGCCATGTGCTGCGCGTCAAGGCCGCGTTGCGGCTGCTGCCGATGCTCTGTGCCCGCGGCGACTTTTATGCCGAGTGGAAGGGCGAGCGGCACGGCCCGTTGCGGTGGGATGGCGAGGCGTCCTGGAGCTTCGAGGTGGAGTTGACGGGGGACGACACGAGTGCCGACTACCGGGTCGGTGGTTGGTTGTGTCGCGGCGAGGAGCGCCGCCCGTTGCACGAACCGCTGCTGCTGCACCGTGAAGGCTGGGTCATCTGGCCGGATGCCATCGGCCGGTTTGACGCGGAACAGGCCTTTGAGTGGGTCGTCCTGTTGCGGGAGAAAAAATACCTGCCGGTGAAGGCCGGCGAGGTCGACGATTTTATCCGCGAAACCATGAAACGGAAACATGCGCCGCCGCTGCGCTTGCCCCCGTCCCTGCAGTACGAGGAGGTGCG
>CALBHI010000408.1 GCA_937894535.1 uncultured Verrucomicrobiota bacterium | reverse complement strand
GAAGACTCAGCCGGTGCTGGTCGATTTCTGGGCCACCTGGTGCCCGCCCTGCCGGTTTATGGAGCCGATCCTCGCCGAGGTCGCCGCCGAACAGTCCGCCACCCTGCGGGTGGTCAAGGTCAATGCCGACGATGCCCAGGCGCTGGCCCAGCGGTTCCAGGTGCGGGCGCTGCCGACCCTGATGCTGTTCCGTGGAGGCCAGGCGGTCGGTGTCCACGAAGGGGCGATGCGCAAGGCTTCGTTGGTGCAATGGATTGAACAACAACTCGGAAAGGCTGCGCCCTGACGCGCGGCGGGAGAACGCCATGGACGTGTTGGTGGAAAAAAAGACCGATGACCAGTTGATTGCGATGGGTGTGTTCTCGTGGCCGGTGTGGACCAAGGAGGTGTCGACCTTCGACTGGTCCTACGACGGCGAGGAGCAGTGCTACATCCTCGACGGCGAAGCCGAAGTCGAGGCCTACGGCGAAACCTACCGGTTCGGCAAGGGCGACTTTGTGACCTTCCCGGTCGGCATGACCTGCACCTGGCGGGTGCTCAAACCGATCCGCAAGCGCTACCAGGTCGCCTGATTCGCGCATGATCACCTTCGTCCAGGGCTTATTGGTCGAAAAGGAACCCGAACGCGCGGTGGTCAATGTCGGCGGCATCGGGTACGAGGTGTTCATCCCGCTGAGCACTTATGACCGGCTCCCGCTGGCCGACGAACCGGTCAAGGTCCTGACCTACCACCATGTGCGCGAGGATGCGCACCTGTTGTACGGATTTGCCACCGAGGACGAGCGCGACCTGTTCAACCGCCTGCTCGCGGTCAGTGGCATCGGTCCGAAAATCGCCCTCGCCGCGCTCAGCGGCATGTCGGTACGCGAGCTCAAGACGAGTATTGTCGGGGCGGATATCAAACGGCTCAGCGGCATTTCCGGTATCGGTAAAAAAACCGCGGAACGGATCGTGGTCGAGCTCAAGGACAAGATCAGCGCCGGCGAGGCGCTCGAGGCGGTTGCCGGGGCCGACGAGGCGATGCCGTCGGAGGTCCGCCTGCGCGACACCGTGATGGCGCTGATCGCCCTCGGCTACAAGCAGCAGGACGCCCTCGCCATGGCCCGCAAGGCCGCCGAGAAGGCCGGCCCCGACGCCCCCGTCGAAGACCTCATCCGCCGCTCGCTCGCCCAACGCTGACATGGCGGCGATCGCTTCGCGGCATCCGGCGTTGGTTGGGATGATACCTGGATGCTTCGGGCCGCGGATCAACGGCCGGATTCATCCCGATACCCCCCGAAGAATGAACCACGAATGGACACGAATAGACACCAATAGCTGGCGTTTCTGGTGATGCCGTCCAATTTGGGGGCAGGGAACATCGAGGCATCGACTCTTTCGCCATGCGATGCGTTTCATTCGTGTTGATTCGTGTCCATTCGTGGTTACCCCTTCTGCATGGGCTATACCACGAGGCGTTGCTGGTGGGGTTATGTTGGCGGTTGAATCTTGGCGGGGGTATTAGCATAGTGGGGCCATGACCGATCGTTTCATCACCGATACGTTGAGCAAGGCCGACACGGAATTCGATATCAGCCTGCGGCCGGGGCGGTTTACCGACTTTGTTGGCCAGGCGAAGATCCGTGAGCGGTTGG
>CALBHI010000407.1 GCA_937894535.1 uncultured Verrucomicrobiota bacterium | reverse complement strand
CGGGGGGGGCGGGGGGGGGGGCGGGGGGGGGGGGGGGGGTGGCGGGGGGCCCCTGGGAGTCGTTGACGATTTCCTTCAGCGGGGTCGAGGAGCCTTTGCCGAGGTCCATTTCGTCGCTGATCTCGCGCAGGGCGGTTTCGGTGCCGGTGCCGGCCGGTTGTTCGAAGGTGAAGGTGTAGCCGCCGACCTTGATGACGTCCGAGGCCTTGAGTTTCGCGACCTCGACGCGGCGGCCGTTGACAAAGGTGCCGTTTTTCGACTTCAGGTCCTTGATGTAGAATTCACCGTCCCACAGCCGGATGCCGCAATGCACCCGCGAGACCTTGTCGTCGAGCAGGATGATGTCGGCGTCGGGGCTGCGGCCGATGGTGATCGAGCGCTCGCCGATGTCGAACTCCTTCGAGAGGCCATCCTGTTTGCTGTAGTGGAGTTTCATGGGTCGGTTATCTCACAACGTGGCGGGTTCAGCAATCAGAGTTCGCCGCGATCGATCAGGCTGCGGAAATAGGCGATGGTGGATTCGAGGCCATGGTCGAGGGTGACCTTGGGTTCCCAGTTGAGCACGCGGCGGGCCTTGCTGATGTTGGGCTGGCGGATCTTCGGGTCGTCCACCGGCAGCGGCTTGAAGATGATCTCCGACGAGCTGTTGCAGCGGCGGCGGATCGTCTCGGCGAATTCCAGCACGCTCATTTCCGTCGGGTTGCCGATGTTGGTGGGCAGCAACTCGTTGCTCTGCGAGAGCGCGTAGATGCCTTCGATCAGGTCGGACATGTAGCAAAAGCTGCGGGTCTGGCTGCCGTCGCCGAACACGGTGATCGGTTCGTTTTTCAGGGCCTGGGTGATGAACGCGGGAACGACGCGGCCGTCCTTCGGGCGCATGCGGGGACCGTAGGTGTTGAAGATGCGCACGATGCGGGTCTCGACGCCGTGGTAGCGCTGGTAGGCCATGGTGATCGACTCGGCGAAGCGTTTGGCTTCATCGTACACGCCGCGCGGGCCGATCGGGTTGACATTGCCCCAGTAGTCCTCGGTCTGCGGATGCACCAGCGGGTCGCCGTAGACTTCGGAGGTCGAGGCGAGCAGCAGGCGCGCCTTCTTGGCCTTGGCCAGGCCGAGCGCGTTGTGCGTGCCGAGTGCGCCGACCTTCAGGGTCTGGATCGGCAGTTCGAGGTAATCGATCGGGCTGGCCGGGGAGGCGAAGTGGAAGATGTAGTCGATCGGGTCGGGCAGGTCGATGTACTTGGTGACGTCGTGGTGGACGAAGCGGTAGTCCGGGTTGCCCTTGAGGTGGGCGATGTTGGCAAGGTTGCCGGTGATCAGGTTGTCCATGCCGATCACCGCATGGCCCTTGGCGAGCAGGAAGTCGGTGATGTGGGAGCCGAGGAACCCGGCGCCGCCGGTGATCAATGACAAAGGTTTCGCATTCGCAGAGGCCATAACGTACGCTCTTTCCGTTAATGATTGAACCATGAACCTAATCCAACACGTTGCGGCAAACAACTTAAAATCGCGTCGGGCCGCGGTGTTGGCGACCGCCTCGGAGGCGGGCTGACCGTGTGGGCGCGGCGCTGGTTGGCGAAGGTGGCGTTGGCGGTGGTGATCCCGCTGGCCGGGCTGGTGGCGGTGGAGGTTGTCCTGCGGCGCATCCCGGTTGGAATCGAGCCCGCATGGGCGGTGTACGAGGCTGCGGAGGATGGTTCGGTCTGGCGAGACAATCCCGACATCGGCCGGTTGTGGTTTGCTCCCGGACAGGTCCGTTCGCCGGTGCCGTTCCGCTCCTCCGGGGCGGCCGAGGGAATCCGGGTGGTGGTGCTCGGCGAGTCGGCAGCGATGGGGGATCCCGCCCCCGCCTTTGGCCTCGCGGCGCACCTGGAGGTGCTGCTGCGCGCCGCCTATCCCGACACGACCGTGGAGGTGATCAACGCGGCGATGACCGCGATCGATTCGTCGGTGATCGTGGACATCGCCCGGTCCATCGCCCCGCTGCACCCCGACGTGGTGGTGGTGTACATGGGCAACAACGAGGCGATCGGCCCCTTCGGGCCGGTGCCGGGAACCCGCTTTCTCGCCGCGATCGAGCCGTGGTATGCCCGCGCGGTGTTGACCGCGCGCGGCTGGCGGTTGGGCCAGTGGATGCGGACCCGGTACGGCGAGGTGGTGGAGCGCGAGTCACCCGGTTGGCGTGGCCTGGCCCAGTTTTCCAACCGCGTCATCGAGCCCGGATCTCCGGTGCTCGACGCGGTGCATCGCCGCTATGGCGCGAACCTGGCGTCCATCCTTGCCGCGATCCGCCGGGCCGGTGCCGAGCCGTTGCTCGCCACGGTGGCCAGCCAACCTTACCGTGCACCCTTTGCGGCGCCGTCCACCCCGGGCGGAGCCGCCGCACTGGCGGCCTACCGTGACAGCCTTGACCTGCTGGCGCGCGGCGAGGAGGAGGCGGCACGCGCCGCGTGGCGGCGTTCGCGCGATCTCGATCCGCTGCGCTTCCGCGCGGACACCGCGATCAACGACCAGGTGCGCGCGATGGCCGGCCAGGCGTCCGTGGTGGATGTGGAGGCGCTGCTGCTGGCGCGTCCGGATGCGGCCGACCTGTTCTGGGACCATGTCCACTTCACGCCGGGTGGCAACTACGAGGTCGCCCGCCTGCTCGCCGACGGCCTCGTTCCGTTGCTGCAACGCCGGGGGGTCGATGCATCGCCGCGCGATTGGCTGTCGCGCGACGACGTGCTGGACGCGTTGATCTACACGCCGTGGGATGAACTCAACACCACCAGTGTGATGCATGCGCGGTTGGTGCGACCCCCGTTCGTGGCGGTCGACGACCACCAGGTTCTTGCCGGGACCATCACCGCGCGGTTGCGCGGGTTGCGTGCGCGGATCGGCGTGCGCGATGTGACGGGCGTGCGGGACCGGTTGGTGGCCGCCTGCCGGACGTCACCGATCCCGCCGCCGCATGGCGTGCGGTTGTTGCGCGTACTCGAGGAGCTGGAGCAATGGGACGATGCGTGGGATGTGGCCCGGCGCTTGGCCGTCGAGTGGCCGCATGTGCGGGCGCATCAGCATGCGCTCGGGCGTCATCTGGTGCGGCGCGGGCAGGTTGCCGAGGGGTTGTCCGCCCTGGAGCGCGGAGAAGTTCCGGGCGGGCGGCGTCCGGCCGCGCTGGCCCGGATCGAAGCCGCCACGTTGTTGGCGGAGCAGGGGCGCATGACCGAGAGCCTCGACCTGCTGGACCGCGTGATCGCGCTAACGCCATGGCTCGGCAAAGCCTGGTACAACCGCGCCGTGGTGTATGGGCGCCTGGGTCAACTCGACCTCGCCGAGCGCGATTTCCGGCAAGCCCTCGCGTGCGAACCGGACATGGTCGAGGCGTTCAACAACCTGGGCGTGATCGCGTTGAAACGCAACCGGTACGAGGATGCCGAACGGCATTTCCGGCAGGCCGTCGAGCAGGTTCCCTGCCACGCCAGCGCCTTGCGGAACCTTGCCCTCGTGTTGCACTACCGGGGTGCCGAGACCGAGGCGGCGGAGATCAAACAACGGCTGGCCGTCTGCGATCCGGACCGGCCTTGATCCGTACGGTACCGGGGTGGTTGGTGCAATCAGGGCGTGACGGCCATCCGGTTGATCGCCTAGAGTGCGTGAAAGGAGAACCATGATGGACATTAAAAGCGTGACGGGTTCGTTGTACCGGGTGAAGGGTTGGATCACATTCGCCGGCGTGTTGTCCATCATCCAGGGGGTGTTCACGGCGTTGAGTCTGGTCGGGTTGCTGATCGCCTGGTTGCCGATCTGGCTGGGTGTGATCCTGCTCAAGACCAGCAAGGCGTTGGCGACAGCCCATGATTACGAGGACGAAGCGGCGCTGAACGAGGCGCTCGGGCGCCTCGCGCTGTACTTCAAGATCCTGGGAATCCTCTCGCTGATCGGCCTGATCATTGCCGTGCTGGCGTTGGTGGGCGCGATCCTGATACCGGCCTTTGCCGCGGCGGTCCTGTCCGCGGGTTCGTGAGGAACTCAGCCCGCCGGTGGCGGCTCGTTTGACGCGGCCGGGTTTTCCGGGGCCGTAGCGGCTGCCGTCGCGGCCGCGGCGGCAGGCACCCCGATGCCGAGCAGTTCGTTCACTTCCTTCTGCACATCCCCCAGCTGGTCGAGGCGCAGTTCCGGATCGGGCACGGTGAAGATTTCCCCGGTTTGCTTGTGCTCATAGATGCGCAGTTTCGAGCCGTCGTCCTTGCGCTGCACATCGCGTTCGATCAGCACCCGCTTGCGTTCGAGCATCACGGTCAGGATGTACACCACGTTGATGCGCGAGTAGTCCTCGCGTGACATGTACTGGCGCAGCAGGGTTTCGACGGTTTCTTTCTTCAGCGGTTCCTGGGCGGGCGGCGGCGGGGCCTGGTACACGGTGCGCCAGAAACTGACGATGCCGTCGCGGGGCGCCTCCGGCCAGTGTGCTTCACAGATGTCCTGGCGCTCGAAGCCTTCGTTACCCCGGTTCAAGGTGGAATAAATGGCGGCACCGTCGGTGAACGGCTCCCCGCTGATGGCGCACGTGTGGGCGCGGCTTTTGATGACCCAGTCCTGACTCATGGCGGCACGTTACGGGAATCGGCGGTGTTAATCAACGACTCGTTCGCGGGGGCGTTCAGGGTTGCGCGGGCCACCGCTCAAGCGAACGTGTGGTCCAGTCGCTGGCCGGAAAGCGCTGGCGCAGTTCGCCGAGCACGCGGTCGCGCTGGCCCCCGAGCTGGCGTGCATGCAGGGCCCCGGCGGCGCGGTAGAGGCTCTCCGGGGTGACGGATGGATCATCGAACAGGACGCCGACGCTGAGGTAGTAGCGCGAGGCTTCGGCCCAGTCTTCGAGGGCTTCGTAGGCGAGGCCGAGGTGCAGGTAACTGCGGGCGCGGAGATCCATCATCGTGTCGGCGGCGGCGCGTTCGGCAGCGCGGCGGAAGTGGGTGACCGCCTGGTCCGGTTGGCGGGCGGCGAGCGCCAGTTCACCGAGCTGGTAGGCGGCGTCGACGGCTTCGCGGGCGTTGAGCGGCGAGGCGTCGGCCTGGGTGAAGGCGGCGATGGCGGCCTCGGTCTTGTCCTGGCGGCGCGCGGCCACGCCGGCGATGTAGTGGCCGAGCAGGTTCCATCCCGGGGTGTTGCCGTGCCGGGCGAGCAGGAGGGCGGCAGCCTCGGCCTCGGCATCGGCACGCTGCTCGAGGTTCCAGCGGGCCAGCCATTCGAGCAGGGCGGGGGGCAGTTGATCGCCCGCGCCGTCACGGATCAATTGGTTCATCAGGGCGGCGGCTTCCGGGTCACGCTGCTGCCGCTGCAGCACGGCGACGCGGCGGAATTGAATGGTGCGGGCCAGGGAGGCGGGTGGGTCGCAGGACAACGCCGCGCGGTAGGAGGTCTCGGCGGCGGCCGGATCTTCGGCTTGTTCGTGCAGGGTACCGCGGAGGTAATGGGCTTCCGCGAGGTAACGGCGGTTGGTGGAGAGGGCGATCACCGCCTCGAGGGCGGTGGCCGCCGGCTTGGCGCGCTCGAGGGCCATTTCGGCGCGGGCACGACCGAGGTGGGCTTCGTCCAAACCGGGATACGCAGGATGTTCCTCGACCAGTTTGCGGAAAGCGGCGGCGGCTTCCTTCATCTTTCCGGCGCGTTGCCACATGGTGCCGGCCGCCATGCGGGCGTCAGCGGCGAGGGCGTGGGTGGGCTAGGTGGTGGCCAGGGTGGCGAAGGAGGTTGCGGCGGCGGCGAAGTCGCCGTCCTCCTCGAGCATCAAGGCGAGCTGGTAGGCCGCGGCCGGGGCCCGGTCCGAGTCCGGGAAGGTGGCGATGATGTCCTGGTAGGCGGCGCGGGCTTCTTCGTCGTGGCCGAGTGCGCGATGGGCTCCGGCCTCCATCCACCGGAGGGTCAACGCGCGATCCTCCGGTCCGCGGGCGATCGGCGTGAGTTCCAGGACACGTGCATACTGGAGGCGCTGGAAGGCGAGGTTGCTGGCTTCGAACGCGGCGGCGGGTGCCAAGGCGTGGGACGGCGCATCGGCGAGCATCCGGTCGTACGCGGCGAGGGCGGCGACAGCGTCGCCGGTGCGGCGGGCGATGTTGGCCTCGAGGTAAAGCCAGTCCGGCGTTTGGTCCGGCGTCGCGGCGGCCCGTCCATCGGCGGTGAGCACGCGGGCCGCCTCGGTTTGGTCGGACAACAGGTAGGCCCACGCCGCGTCGAGCCGGGTGCGGGCGATCCACGGCGAGTTCGGATAACGTTCGGCCAGCGCGCCGAACCGGGAGGCCGCTTCGGCATACCGTTCCGCCCGGGATTGCAACAGGGCCGCCTTGGCCAGGGCCTCCGCGCCGAGAGCCGGCGTATCGGGATCGTCCGCAACGGCCATCAGCCAGGCCTCCGCCTCCGCCGAGGTGGCCTCCCGCGCGAGCACGAGGTCCGCCAGGGCGACGCGGCCATATCCGGTATACGGGGAGGACGGGTAGGTGCGGACGAGGCGGCGCAGCGACGTTTCGGCGGGTCCGGTGCGGTCAAGGCCGAGTTGGCACAAGCCGAGGTGGTACAGCGCGGCGGCGGCGATGTCTTCGGGCGGATCGCGGCTGAGCACGGCCTCAAACCGGGTGGCGGCATCCTTCAACCGCCCGGCCTGCCAGTCGAGTTCGGCGCGGCGGAAGCCGGCGCGGTGCGCGAACAGGCTGGCCGGGTGATCGGCGATCACCCGCTCGTAGGCGGTGGCCGCTTCGTTGGTCAGGCCAAGTTGGCGTTGGCATTCACCGATGCGGAACCAGGCGATGTCCTGCATGTTGGTGGCGGAGGGATCGGCCAGAAGAGCCTGGAATTCAGGGATGGCCAATTCGTGAAGGCCGCGGCGGTAGAGGCCGTTGGCAAAGAGAAGGCGCTCCTCGCTGTCCATCGCCGCGGCGCGGTCGGAAGCGGCGAGCGACCCGAGGAGCAGGATCGCCAGCAGTTTCTTCATGGCGATTCCGGGACGCCGGTGGCGAAGGAGATGTTCCAGATGTCAGCCTGGCGGCAGAGGTCGAGCACGCGGATGACATGGTCGTAATCGGTCGTCTTGTCGGCGCGCAACAGGACCGGTTGGCCGGGGAACAACGCGGCGATGTTCACCAGCATCGCGCCGAGTTCGTCGGAACCGAGCTCGCGGCCGTTCACGATGGTGGTCCCGTCGTCGCGCAGGTTTACGATGATTTCGCCGGGCAGGCGCTGGGGCAGTTGGCCGGTGCGGGCGGTCGGCAGGGTGATGTCGATTTCGGTTTCCCACTGCGCATACAGCTGGCTGGTCACGAAGAAGCAGAGCAGCAGGAAGACCACGTCGATCATCGGGGTCATCTGGAAGCCGGGCGATTCCGGCCGTGGGCGGGCGCGGAATTTCACCGGGATTCGTGCTCCTGCAGTTCGGCGGCGAGATCGGCCGACGCGGCTTCAAGGTCGGAGATCAACCGCGAGGCGCGGTTGCGGAAGTAGGCATAGGCCACCATCGCCGGGATGGCCACGATCAGGCCGGCCACGGTGGTGATCAGCGCCTGGGAGACGCCTTCGGCGAGGGCGAGGGGGCGGGCGCGGGCCATGTCGAGCGCGACCGAGTTGAACGCCTTGAGCATGCCCATGACCGTGCCGAGCAGGCCGACCATCGGGGCGATGATGGCGATGTCGAGCAGGTACTGCGTCTGGTTCTGGATCAACGTGGCCTGGCGGCCACCTTCACCTTCCATGGTCTCGCGCAACTGGCTGGTTTCGGTCGCGCCGACGCGCAGCTTGTGGCGGATGGCCGCGAGGGCGATCGAGGCCAGCGCACACGGGCGGGCCAGGCAGGTTTTTTCCGCGCCGACGAAATCGTTTTTGGCGAGGTGCGCCCGCAGTTCGTCCTGGAGTTTGGCCGGGGCGATCTGCTCGCGGCGCAGCACCAGCACGAAGTAGATGACCAGGGCCAGGCCGATCACCGACATCGCGGCGAGCACATAGATCAGGACGCCGCCGGCCTCGATGATCTGCGCCCAGGTCATCGTCTCGGTGGCGGAGGACGCCGCGGCGTCCGGTGCGGCGCCGTCGGAAGCCTCCTGGGCGGTGGCGATCAGGGGAGACAAGGCCAGGATGGCCGCGGTGGCGACAAGGGTGAGGGTGGTTCGAAGGTTCATGGTGCTCCTGCTCGTTGCATCAATCTGGCGGCGCGGATTAGCGCCGGTTCATCAATTCCTGGTGTTGGCTGAAGTAGAGGTATCCCGAGGCCACGGTGATCAGCGCGATGGCCACCGCCACCGCGTGCGCGGCGTAGATGAAGACGAAATCGAAGGCCGCCCGCGCTTCGTCGCCGGCATGGCGGAGCAGGTCGTAGCGGTAGGACAGGCCAATCAGCAGCAGCACGATGGCCACGATCTGCCAGACCGTCTTGTGTTTGCCCCACTTGCCCGCGGCGATGACGATGCCCCTGTTCACCGCGAGCAGGCGCAGGCCGGTGACCAGGAATTCGCGGGAGATGATGACCACCGCGATCCAGGCGGGAACGAGCGGCACGACGTTCGCGCCGTTCACCAGCACGCCCCCGTGCAGGAAGGTGCCGGGGTGAATGAAGGAGATCTCCACGAAGCTGACAAAGGCGGCGCAGACCATGACCTTGTCGGTCAACGGATCCATCAGTTGCCCGAACGAGGTGATCAGGTTGTATTTGCGGGCGATGTAGCCGTCGAGGAAGTCGGTGATGCCGGCGATGGCGAAGACGATCAGCGCGGCGGTCTTGCTGAACGGGAACGACATGGTCAGCAACATCATCATGATCAGGGCAAGGAACAGGCGGCTGACCGTGAGCAGGTTGGGCAGGTTCATGGCGTGGATTCCTCGGGGGCAGGAAGGTCGAGGTGGCGGACCGGAGGCTCCCGGAGGATGGCCGAGCGATCCATTTCCATGGAGGTGGCGCGGTCCGGTTCGGGACGGGAGGACATCGAGGCGGTGCAGCGGGAGATGCCGACCACGACCAGTACCAGCGCGGCGGCCAGCAACAGTTTGGGGATCAGCGGGGCAAGGCGCTCCGCCAGGCGGGCGATGGCCGGGCCGGGACGCCAGTTTTTCCACGGCGGATTCCACGGTTTGCGTTCCCGTGGGCGGCGTGGCGCAGGTTCCGGGATGTCCCCCGCCTCCTCTGCCGGCTCGTCACGCTCGATGACGGGCGGGGGTGGTACGGGGGCGGCAGCACGGCGGGAAGGTTTTGGCGCGGGCCGGTCGTCGCCCGGCGGATTCAGGTGGCGTTCGACATACTCCTCAACCAGCGGGATCGGGTCGAGACCGAGGAACGAGGCGTAGATGCGGATAAACCCCTTGGCGTAGGTCGGTGCAGGCATCTTGGAGAAGTCGTCGTTCTCCATCATCTCCAGGTGCTGCACCTTGATGCGGGTCAGCGCGGCGGCCTTCGAGATGTTCATCTTCTTCTTTTCGCGGGCCGCGCGAAATTTCTGTCCCATCGTTTCCATCGTCACGTCGGCTCCTGGTCCTGATGCGTCGGCACCTCACCGTCAAGATCCACCAAAATCTCCCGCGGGTCCGAGCCCTGGGCCGGTCCCACTACGCCCTTTTCCTCGAGGATATCCATGATCCGGGCTGCCCGTGTATAGCCGATCCGCAGGCGGCGTTGCAACGACGAGGTGGAGGCGCGTTTGGTCTGGCGGATGATCTCGACCGCCTGTTCCAGCAGGTCGTCGTTCTCCTCCATGTCCGGCAACTCCGCCGCGGTGCTCTCGATCTTTTCCTTGATCGCCGCCTCGAAGACCGGGGCCACGCCCTGCGCCTTGATGAAGTCGACCACGCGGTGGATCTCGCCGTCGCTGGTGTAGGTGCCTTGCGCGCGGGTGAGTTTGCCGCCCGGCGACAGGAACAGCATGTCCCCCTTGCCGAGCAGTTTGTCCGCGCCGGCTGCGTCGAGAATGGTCCGGCTGTCCACCTTCTGCGCGACCTGGAACGAGATGCGCGCGGGAAAATTCGCCTTGATCGTGCCGGTGATGACGTTCACCGACGGACGCTGGGTGGCGATGATCATGTGGATGCCGGTGGCGCGCGAGAGTTGGGCCAGGCGCGCGATGTAGCCCTCGATCTCGGCCTGCGCGACCATCATCAGGTCGGCCAGCTCGTCGATGACGATCACGATATACGGGATTTTCTCCGGCACCTGGTCGGCCGGCGGCGGGGCCTCGGCGGGCAGCAGTGCGTCGCCCCCGAACAATTCCTCCTGCTGCACCTTCGGCCGGCTGTTGAACCCCTTGATGTGGCGGACCCCCACCTTGGCGAACATCTTGTAGCGGCGCTCCATCTCGGCAATGGCCCAGCGCAGGCCGTGGGCGACCTTCTTGGGATCGGTGATAACCGGGACAACGAGGTGGGGCAGGGTATTGTAGTTCGAGAACTCGACGATCTTCGGGTCGACCAGCATCAGCTTCATCTCGTCCGGCGAACGCGCCATCAGCAAGCCGGTGAGGATCGAGTTCATGCACACCGTCTTGCCCGCGCCGGTCGCGCCGGCAATCAGCATGTGCGGCATCTCGGCCAGATCGGCGATCAGCACCTTGCCGCCGACATCCTTGCCGAGGGCCAGCGGCAGGGCCGGCTTGCCGCTCTGCCAGTAGGCGCTCTCCACCATCTCGCGGAAATACACGGTGGTGCTGGTGCTGTTGGGGATCTCGATGCCGACCACGCCCTTGCCGGGGATCGGGGCCTGCACGCGGATGCTCTCGGCCTTCATGGCCAGGGCGATGTTGTTGCTCAGGCCGGTGATCTTTTCGACGCGCACACCGGCCGCGGGCAACAATTCGTAGCGGGTGACCACCGGGCCGCGCTCGACGTTGGTGACCTCGACCTCGATGCCGAACTCGGCCAGCGTCTCTTTCAGAATCACGCCGGAATCGGCCATGTCCGTGCCGAGGTCGCGGTTCGTCACCGCCGGGATGGTGTCGAGCAGGCTCAGCGGCGGCAACTTGTACCCGTTGGCCTTCTCGGTGGGCATCATCACCACGACGGGTGCGGGCTCGGCCGGTTTTTCCTTCGGCTTGCGGTCGAACAAGGCCGGCATCTTCGGCTTCGGAGGCGGAGGGGGAGGCGGTGCCACCTCGTCCGCCGCGTCGTCGATGATCTCGTCGTCCGGTTCCTCCTCGGGCGGAGGCGGCGGGGGTTTCGCGACCGGTTTCGGCTGGGCCTTGGCCACCTTGACCGGGGTCTTCATGGATTCCTCGAGTTGGCGGCGGCGGCGGGCGATCTCCTTTTCCTCCTCCTCGAGCTGGGCCTTGCGGTCCATCCGGCTGCGACGCCAGGCATCGATCCGTTCCCGCAAGGCACCGCATCCCTCGCGCAGTTTTGTCCACAAAACGGCCGGGTGTACCTCCAGCAGCATGACCAGCGCCACCACGAACAGGGTGCCGGCCAGGATGCCGGTGCCGATGCCGCCGATCAGTCCGGCGAGAAAACGCTGGGCGATGATTTCGCCGAGAAGGCCACCGGCAAAGGCGATGTTCAGGTCGGCGCACCGCCCGTTCCAGCCATCGGGGTTCAGCGCCATCCCCATCGCCACGGCGAGCAACAACAGGCTCAACCAGCCGGCCCGGCGTCC
This sequence comes from uncultured Verrucomicrobiota bacterium, assembly GCA_937894535.1. Lineage (GTDB taxonomy): Bacteria > Verrucomicrobiota > Kiritimatiellia > CAIVKH01 > CAIVKH01 > CALMUP01. The sequence continues at coordinate 673 of CALBHI010000407.1, read as the reverse complement.
GGTCCCGACGTCGGGCTTCAGCAGGCTGGCCAATCCGAGGTACAGCAGGCCGGCCGGGAACAGGTAGGCCGTGATGCCGATCAGGCCGAAGAGCGCATAGGAAAACCAGGCACCCACCGGGCCGATGTAGTTCACCGGCGGATCGTTCGGCGGGGTCTTCAGCGCCGCGATATCGCGCCACTCGTAGGAAAAAAGGCCGAGCAGGCACAGCGCACCTGCCGCCAGCAACAAGATCCCGACCGCTTCCTGCCAGCCGGACCGCAATACTTCTTTCTTAACCGCCATAATCGACAATCACTTCCTGATGGTTCCACCCCGCGCCATGCCGGGGGCGGAGCGTGGTTCATTCCACCACAAATGCATAGGCCTTGCAACAGATGGTTGCACCGCGGCGGGTGCCGGGCCGGGACCTCCGGCAGGGTTGTTACAATTCGCTTGGACCGCTCGCGGAGCTGGTCGCGCAAGCCGTCGGCTATCTGGAAACCGGCCCCGCCCACCACGACCACCGCGGACCCCGCCGCCTCTGGCAACACCCCGCGCCCTAAACCCACCCCGCGTTGATCGCCGTTCCGGTCGGGCTCGGTTGCGGCCGGGATCGCGACCCCGCTGTCGTGGGGGTCGCGATCCCGTTAGGTTCGCGGCTTCCAGGCGGGCTTTCGGTTGCTGGCCGGAA
>CALBHI010000406.1 GCA_937894535.1 uncultured Verrucomicrobiota bacterium | reverse complement strand
CATGCTTGAAACCGTTCGTTCCGCCATCCGCGATGTGCCCGACTTTCCCAAGCCCGGCATCCTGTTCAAGGACATCACGCCCGTGCTGGATGACCCGGCCCTGTTCCACCAGGCCGTCGAAGCCTTCACCGCCCGGGTGAAGGAAAAGAGGGCCACCAAGGTCGCGGTCATCGAATCGCGCGGCTTCCTCTTCGGCGCCCCGGTGGCCCATGCGCTCGGCCTTGGCCTCGTACCGATCCGCAAGAAGGGCAAGTTGCCCTACCGCACCATCGAGGAAAGCTACGCACTGGAATACGGCACCGCCACCCTGGAAATCCACGAGGACGCCGCCGGCCCGGGCGATCGCGTGGTGATCATCGACGACCTGCTCGCCACCGGCGGTACCGCCCTCGCCGCCGCCCACCTCGTGGAAAAACTTGGCGCTTCCGTGGTGGACCTGGAGTTCCTCGTCGAACTGTCCTTCCTCGACGGCCGCACCAAACTCGCCGGGTATGACCTGTTCGCCCCGGTCGTGTACTGAGCGCCCGCCCGGAATTTATGGCTGACCTGTCCGCCGCCACCCCCTACACTAGTCCCCGTCAGGAGATCCGGCCTCCGGCCGCACACCGCGTCCGGCCCGGCCTCCACCCAACTCCGGGGGATGCACCATGAAGCGATCGATGCGTTGGATGATGACGGCCACCCTGGCCTTGGCCACGGCCCTTTCCGCTCTGGCCCAGCCCCCGCCCAAGGAACTCAAGGTTCCCAAGGGCCGCTGGCTGGACGGCGAACGCGGTTACCTTGAAGCCAAGGAGATCCAGGCCGCCACCGGCGCCGACATCCTGATCTATTTCTTCCGCTACGACATCAAGGATGAAAAAGGGTTGTGCACCTGGTGGGAGCGGCACGGTCTCCAGAACGGCAAGGTCAGCAAGTTCCTCGACGACTACATCAAGGTGAAGATGCAAATGCCGTTCCGGAAAAAGGAACTCGAAACCTTCGGTGGCTTCAAATTCAACAAGACCCCGGCCGTGTTCGTGGTCAAATCGTCCGGTTGGCCCACCAAGATCCCGGTCTTCGATTGGCCCAACAACAAACCGGAACTGAAGGAAGCCAACGAACTGATCGACCTGATCACCAAGGCCAGCACGCCGAAGGACACACCGGCGGAAAAAACGCCGGCCGCCCCCTAGGCATTGACTCCGGCCGGCAGATCGCCAACCCGCCACTCCGCGCGGCAGTTCCGCTCCAGGCCCGGGCAAGCACGCACCCGGACAAGGGCGGAAGGCAAACGCGAACCGCCGGTTTAATGTTGCGCATCGATACACGGAGCGTGTAGTTACATCCCGAGGAGACAGCTTGCATGCAATCACGGAGCAGGCTTATTCAGTCATGGTTTATTCAGCCTTATCGATCATCGTACCATGCCGCAATCAACGGTACACGATACGCGGTACCCTGCAGAACATTCTCGGCGTAGCCATTCCGCACGGCCTGCGCCTCGAAGTGATCGTTGTGGATGACGGATCGACGGACGGCACGTCCGCGGAAATTCAACAGCTTCACAAAAACCATCCCGGCATCATCACGCTTGCCCACGAAACCACGAAGGGTTTTGGCGCGTGCATCAAGACGGCCCTGGCCCGGGTAACCGGAGATGTGTGCATCGTGCAGGACGCGGCCCTGGCCTATGATCCTTCGGAATACCACCGCCTGCTGGATCCGATCATCGATGGACTGGCCGATGTCGTGATTGGCTCGCGCACACTCCCCTGCCAACACCGGCGGCTGATCCCGTATCACCGGGCACGGCGGCTGAACAAGATAAGCCGATTCGTATCGCGCCTGGCGAATCGGGAAATCACCGACATCCTCAGCCCCTTCTGTGCGTACCGCGCGTTGATCCTCAAGTCGATTCCCATTCGCTGCTCGGGAGCAGAAGTTTCCATCGAACTTGCCATGAAAGCCATCAAGCGTGGATTCCGGATCTATGAAGCTCCGGTGTCATTCCGCGGATGGTCGTACGAAGGCGATGCCACCATGACCCTCCGGCAACTGTGGCGCGGACGATTCACGGCGCTGGGTTTCTACCTGGTGGATGACATCTACGAGAACCAGTATGGCCACGACATCCTGCACCGCCTTTCCGCCACGCATCGCTTCAACCAATGGATGGCCGACACCATCCGCCCCTGGGTAGGCGACAAGGTGCTGGAAATCGGCGCGGGCATGGGCAATTTGTCGATGAAGCTCCTTCCGCGTGAAACATATGTTGTTTCCGACATCGATCCGCTGCATTTGGATTACCTCCGCCAGGTTCTTGCCAGCAACATGCGCGTCCAGGTCGAGGTCGCCGACCTCGAAAAACCGGAAGACTTTGATGCGCTGGAAAACACGTTCGACACGGTGGTTTGCCTGAACGTGGTAGAGCACGTTAACAACGACGAAATGGCGCTGCAGAACATCCGCCGGGCCCTGGTTCCGGGCGGGCGAGCCTGTATTCTTGTGCCGCAGATCCCGGCCATTTACGGAACACTCGACAAGGTGCTGGGCCATTTCCGCCGATACACCCGCGCCGAGTTGACCGAGAAACTCACGCGGGCCGGATTTGAGGTCGAGCATGCGTTTTCGTTCAACCGGCCCGCGGTCCCGGCCTGGTGGCTGAACGGGCGAATTTTCCGGGCGACGAACTTCGGTCGCATCCAACTCAAGATGTACGACAGCCTGGTGTGGCTTTTCCGGATCATCGACCGGATGTTGCCCTGGCCGGGAGTCTCCATCATCGCCATCGCCCGGAAACCGATGTGACCCCCCGGATATAGCCAACCGAAAAGGCCGCCCGCCATGTGGATGCTGATCGATCTGTTCCTGTTCTTCGTTTGTTACAGCTCCATCCAGCCCTGCATCACATCGTCCCGTGCGTCCCAGCGGGTCATGGTGGCGATAGCGGCATGGTTGGCTTTTGTCACACTGCCGGCCTACGCGCTTTCATGGATAAACCACTTGTCGATGGAGGGGTGGCTGGCCAGCCACGCCGTACTGGCCCTGCCGGGCTTGGCACGCATGGGGAAACGAGGCGTGGAGCCATGGCGGAACGCTTGCCAACGCATGGCTTCCCCCGCCAGGACGTATACGTCCGGTTACGCAAGCGCCATCTTCATGGCGGTGATCCTGCTGATATCCGTATTGGCCTTGATAACGCCGCCCTACGACACGGATTCGCTGGTCTACCACCTGCCCCGGGCAGCCCTGTGGCTTCAGGAGTCCTCCACGTGGGTGGTAACCGGCGTGAATGCACGCATCGACAGCATGGGGTTAAACGGATCGCTGGTGATTGCGTGGGCCATGGCGTTCTGGCCACATGCCCATGCGCCCGGACTCATCATGGTGCTGTTCTTCATGCTGGCATGGGTGGCCATGGTCGACGGGCTGGCCTCCTCCGGAATGTCCATGCGGTTCCGGATGTGGGCAGGCCTGGCGGTCGTGGCGGTGCCCCATGTCTTCAATCAAGTGGTGGGCGTCGGCATGGATCTGATCGTGATTTCGTGTATCCTGGCCTTTGTCGCCTTAACCTTTTTTTCATCACCCGGAAGCACCTCGCTGCTGGCCGGGAGCGTCTACCTTGGCTTCGCGGTTGGCGCGAAGGGCTCGGTTATCCCGCTGGTGGCTTTTTTGGGGTTGGCGCTGGCCTGGTCGTTGTGGCGTCGCGCGGCATCCATTCATGCCGCGGCCGGGCACCTGCTGGTTGTTGGTGCTGTTTCAGGAAGTTTTGTTCTTCCCGGCTGGATACAGAATGCCGTGCTTGCCGGACATCCCTTCGGATCGCCTTGGTTGAGGATCGTCACCACGGATGCCGGCGCGCAGAACATGATGCGCCAGGCTCGATTTGTATGCGACGGCTTTCATACCTGGTTCGATGTCTGTTCATTCCTGCCGCTGATCGCCGTTCCTCTGCTCGGTATCATGTGCATCCGCAGGCAGGATGCAACTGCGGCGGCGAAACCGCGATCATTACTCCTTCTTATGGCCGCAGCGCTGGTGTTTCAGGCGTGGGTCACCCGCTCCAGCGATCTTTCAAACTATTACCGCCTCGCCCTGCCGACCCTGGCGCTGGGCCTGTTTGTCGTGCCGTCCTGTTGGCGGCACGGATCGCTGCTTGCAAAAGCAATGCTTGCCGCCGTGCTAGGCTTTTCGTCCTTGCTGCAGGTCGCGACCGTGGTGGGTCCATTTCGCCAGGGGTTGCTTGTTCAACAAACAGACGAGGGGTTGAAGCCGGGGCAGTTGGTAGCCTCGGAGCGGATTGATTTCAGGCATTTGGAGGACGAGGTTTCCCTGATAAGCCACTACCCGTACAATGACCCGGATCCCGTCAGGGTGGGGTTTGTGGGCCGGGGCAGCAGTTACTTCCTGTTCGGGAAATGGCTACAGCACCGGGTGGTTTATCTTAACCCCTCGGTCATTGCGCGCGATGGCGTGGATCAAACCATGAAGCAGCACGGCCTCGACTACCTCTGGTCACCTACGCGAAGCCTCGAGGAGAAGGATATGTCCGGCGTAGACAAGCGGGTGTTTCGCGGACGCAGCATGAACGAGGTGATCGAGGGCGAGGCCTGCACGCGGTACGATCTCGCCGATGCATTTGGCAAAAGCTTCGGACAGGTTTTCCCTGCGCCCTCAGGGTCCGCGGTTTTGGTGAAACGGGTTGATCCGCCAGACTGAGTGCAGACGAGGCGAAGGATCGCCTAGCGCGCGATCTTCATTTGCGGGTAGGCCAGCGAGGCGAAATCCTTGATTTCATCCACATAGGCCTCGGTATTGCCTTCGAGCAGGCGGTCGCCGCTGAACGCGATGTAGGCCCAGCGGTGCGACTTGTTGTAGAGCACGCGGTCGGCGGCCATCCAGAACAGGCGCGCGTTGTGGCTGGCGGTTTCGCGGTCCTTGCCGACAAACCAGTAGGC